>JAGARY010000067.1 GCA_017622055.1 Treponema sp.
ACTTATTGTAAAATTATCAGAAAATCCATCAAAGTTAATAAAATCAGTTTCTACCGAAAGATCATTTAAATACTCTTTCATCTCCAATGCGATTTTCATTGATTCATCTTTACCAACATTTATAATTACAAGTGCTTTCATAAATCACCTTTTTATGGTAATGAACTTAATACTTTTACAATTTTTACACTTTCTGATTGAGTCAAACGAGGATACAAAGGTATATGAACACAACGCAAATACAAAGATTTAGCTTTTGTGCATTTTTCAGAAACTTCTTCCACATGAGCAACAACAGAATTTTCAAATGCCAATTGAATTTCAATTTCTTTTTTTGATGTATACTGTTTTACATCTTTAAATGGAGTTGCCAAAACAAGAGGAAAACAACTCATAGTGGAACCATCGTCCAATTCACGAACTAAAGTTTTGTGTTTTCCAATCATACAAGCACGTTGAAAAAGAGAAAATAATTCTTTTCTAATTTTTTCATTTCTTGGAAATTCTTTTAATTGAACCCATGCCAAAGCACTATTAATATCAGGAAGCAAATCTGTTAAAGGTGCATTATCTACTAAAGGTTTTAATAATAACCATTCTTTTCTGTTTGGAGAAATCAAAACAGCACCACCTCCGGCAGTTATAACATCTCTTTCTTCCAAACCTAAAATTGTATAAACACCGTAAGAACCAACTTTTTTTCTATTTTCAACAATAGATTTATCATTAGAGCCTTTTGAAGCAAGCAAATAATCTTCGCTAAGAGCTACTGAAGAGCCTGCACTCATAGAAATATCTTCAATAATAGGAATGTTTAATTCCAAAAATTGATCAAAATTTGGTAAAATTCCTTCTGTTTCATGAAGTAAAAGAACTTTTCCACCATTTTCAATTCCCTTTTGAACTTCTTCAATAGGTACAAGTCCATTATTATCATCAACATCAAGAACTTCAGGAACAAATCCTAAATCAATAAGAGACTGATATTGCCAAAAAGGAGCCAATGCAGAAATCATTACTACAGAACCTTTTTCAAGATTCATTGCAGATAACGCATATTTTAACGCAATTGCAGGGCTTCTTAATGCAACTGCGCTATCACATTTAAAAAATTCTTTTACTTGCTGAATTAATCTTGTATTTAACTCACCAGGACCAATTTTTTCATCCACCATACAAGTTAATACAGCATCCATCTCTCTTCTACGAATAGTTGTACTGTAAGTCTGAATCATTTATTTATCTTATACTTTTAAAATTTAAATAATTTTTACAAAATTATTGCATATCAATAATTTTCTGAAGTTCTTTAGCATTAAATACTTTTCTAATATTGAGCATAATTAAATATCCGTTTTCTTCTCTAATTACACCTTCAATATATTCAGTACCAATTCCGCTAAGCATCTGTGGAGGATCTTTTACTTCCTCAGCTTTTACAGAAACTACTCTAGCAACTTTATCAATTATAATACCAATTTTGCTGTTATCGATATTAAGAATGATAAATCCGCCTTCGATTTCGTCATCTTCAGTTTTTGGAACAGATTTTATATTAAATCTTTTATGCAAAGCAATAATAGGAATAATTTCTCCATGAAGATTAATAATACCTTCCACATAATAAGGAGCATTTGGAATAAAACGAACAGGTTGTATTTTAACAATCTCTTTTACATCCATAATATTTACACCATAAAGCTCATCACCCAAATGAAAAGTAACTAATTGAAATTGAGATTCGTTAGTAGCCATATAAACTCCTTGAAACATAATATATATATATAAAATTTCTATTAGTATATTCTACTCTTAAATTCAATTTTTTGCAATCAAAGTTTTCTGTCTATAAAAAATTAATCTACAATAAAAATTGTAATTCCAATTATTTTTGTTTCAAAAGCCTCCTTTATTAATTTAGAGCAACATTCTAAAGTTGCACCAGTTGTAGAAACATCATCTAAGATGCAAACTTCAGAAGGAAAAACTCCCTTATTCTTTTTTAATTCTTTTTTTATAACATTTTGATTTTGTAAACTGTAAGCAGAACCTATAGTTTGTAATCTTTCAGTTCTGTTTAGCTTCTTTTGTTGTTTTGAAGTATTTCGTTTTAAGATTCTAAACACTTTTATTCCATAAAAACATTCCAAAATCTTACACAATTCTTCAATTTGATCCCATCCCTTTTCTGAAATTTTCCCAGGTCTAGGTGGAACAGGAATTATAAATTTGAATCCTTTTTCCTTCAAAAATTTTCCGATCAAATTCCCAAAGAAAAATGAAAGAGTTCTAACTTCCTGTTGTTTCCATAAAAACATTAATTCTTTATTCCAAAGTCTGTAAGAAAATAAAGAATAACACAAATCAGAATGCCGTTTAATTTCATCACTTCGGCACGGAAAACAAGATTCTTTTGTAGAAATCAATTCTCTTCCGCAGTGGCAACACCGAGGAATATCAAACACATTTTTTAAACTAAACCGTTCTTTTTGACATTTTGCACAAATTGGATAATAATTTGATTTTTTTCCGCAAACTACACAAGTTTCCCCTCCGTCTATAAAAATAAAAATAAATCGAAATACTGAAAGTAAAATCGATTTTAGAATAAAATAAATTTTCTTCACATATATATATTAGGAGAAAAATGATTTTTTTATGCAAGTTAAATCAAAAAAAATTAATTATTGACCAGAAAGTGCTTTTTTCCACCGTGTTATAGTTTGAAGCGCATTTATTGGAGTTATATTATCTGTATCTACTGAAAGAATTTCTGAAATGATAATTTCCTCGTCACTAAATAATCCAGGAGTGTTTAAAACTGGAGCTCCAGTTTCTTTCGACTTAGACAAAACTTTTTCAGTTTCTTCCAATAGCAATGGATTTTCGCTAGCCATTTGTTGAATATGATTTAAAATCACATTTGCTCTATCAATTACAACTTGTGGAACACCTGCCAAAGATGCAACATGTATACCATATGAATTTTCAGAGGCTCCTTCTTTTACTTTTCGCAAAAATACAACTTGGCCATTTTTTTCACTAACATCCATACAAAGCATATTCAATTTTTGATGTTCCATTCTTGAAAGTTCGTGATAGTGAGTAGCAAACAAAGTTCTACATTTTATTTCATCAAGAAGATATTCAGAAACCGCTCTGGCAATTGCAAGGCCATCTTCTGTAGAAGTTCCACGACCTACTTCATCCATAATTACTAAAGATTTTTTTGTTGCAGAATGAAGAATATTTGCAGTTTCAATCATTTCTACTAAAAAAGTTGACTCACCCTTTGCAAGATTATCAGAAGCACCAACACGACAAAAGATTTTATCTACAATTCCAATCACAGCAGATTTTGCAGGAACATAAGAGCCAATTTGGGCCAACAGACAAATTAACGCATTTTGACGTAAATATGTACTTTTACCAGCCATATTTGGCCCTGTGATTAAGCTAAAAGCTGGCAAATTATCATCATCTGCATTTAATTTTGAATTATTTGGAACAAACTCTCCAATTGGAATATGTTTTTCAACAATTGGATGTCGGCCATCAATAATTTCAAAATTTGATGATGTTTCAACCTGTGGCTTTGCCCAATTATTTTCAATTGCGGCAGAAGCCAAGGAACTTATTACGTCCGTATTAGCAATTTCATTGGAAATTTGCAATAAATATGGAATAAATTGCAACAAAGAATCTCTTACTTCAACAAATAAATCTCTTTCCAACTCTAAAATTTGCACAGAAGATTCATTTAATTGTTTTTCTAATTCTTGAAGTTTTTCTGTTGTATACCGATCTCCATTTACTAACGCACGTCGCATTATAAAATGACTTGGAACAGAACTTAATTTTCCTTTAGAGACTTCAATAAAATATCCAAAAGCACCTGTATATTTAATTCTTAGCGTAGAAATGCCAGTTTTTTCTTTTTCTTCCTGTTCGTATTCAGCTAAAATTCTATTAAAATTGCCGTTAATATCCCGCCATTTATCAAGTTCTTCAGACCAACCTTGTTTTATAATTCCGCCATCAGTTAATGAAGTTGCTGGATCATCTAAAATTGCATTTGAAATTAATTGACATATTTGATTTGATGTTTCAGTTTCTAGTAAAGAAAAATCATATTGGTTAAGATAAGTTTTGATTTTTGTCCACAAAAGCAAACTATTTTTTAAAGCCTGTAAATCTTTTGCATGAGCTTTTGACATTGCAATTCGACCAGAAAGGCGTTCAACATCTAAAATATTTGATAAATCTGAAATAACATTTGAAAGCAATTGTCTATTTTTCACAAAAGATTCTATTCTATTTTGGCGATCTTCTATTTGATTCAAATTTGTTAAAGGAAAAACAAGCCAATTTTTAAGAAGTCTGCTTCCCATTGCAGTTTTTGTATAATTTACACATTCAAATAAAGAAAATTGAGTTGTACCATCTCTTAAATTTTCAGTAATTTCAAGATTTCGTCTAGATGCATCATCTAAAATTAAAAAATCTGAATCTGTATAAATTTTAATTGATTTTATATGACGAAGATTAGCATTTGTAGTTTTTTCAAGGTAGTCTAGTAAAAAACCTGCAGGTGGAACTTCACTAGATTTTTCGTCAAGTTGAAAAGCTTTTAAACTATTTACACCAAATTGATTTGTAAGTTTTTTATATGAAAATTCTAAAGAAAAATCCCAATCTGGATAATAAGAAACTGCAATCTTTGGATAACTTAGCAAAACATCCTGAATTGAAGAATTCTTTTTTAAAGATAAAGGCAAAATCAATTCACTTGGAGAGGCCCGATTCAACTCCTTAGAAAAATATTCATCCATTTTTGAAGCAGTCCAACTTGTTCCTTGAAAATCACCAGTTGTAACATCAATAAAAGCAAACCCCGCTTTTCCACCAGAAATTGAAAGAGCAGCCAAATAATTTGCTTTAAAACCTTCAAGATACTCCGCTTCAACAGCAGTTCCTGGAGTAATTATTTCTACAACTTTTCTTTCTGCAATTGATTTTCCATCTTTTGGAATATCTCCAACTTGTTCACAAATAACAATTTTTTTTCCAAGGCGCAAAAGTCTTGCAATATATATTTTTGCAGCGTGGTAAGGAATTCCACACATTGGAGTTGTTTGTCTGTGAGTTAAAGTTAAATTTAAAAGTCGTGACACTTCAACAGCATCATCATTAAACATTTCATAAAAATCCCCAAGTCTAAAAAAGACAACTTCATCTTTATAATTTTGTTTAATTGATGAATACTGTATCATCATTGGAGTTTGCTTTTCAGTTTCTGTGTTTGCCATTTTTTTATTTTACAATAAAAAAGAATTAAAGTCCAAGTTCTGAAATAACTTGACTTGTAATATCAACTGAATTACTGTACCAAAGAATTGCATTTGATTCTTGCAAACTTAAAATCATACTATATCCCCCACTTTCTGCAATTCTTGAAAGTGTGTTGTACAATTTTTTGTAAAAATCATCTGAAGTTTGCAAACTGCGTTGCAAGGTATCTAATTCAACATTTTTTGCGTTTGTATATTCTGTTAAATATTCTTTTTTCTTTAAAATTTCGCTTTCAACTTTTAAAGCTTGAGCTTCTTTTCCGTCCTTTTCATATTCAAGTTTTTTTTGCTGAAGAGAACGAAGTTCATCTGTTTTTTTATTAATTTCTGCTTGAAATTCAGCCTTTTTCTTTTCGAAATTTCTAATTGGAGCAGAATTTCTAAAATAAGCATTATAAACTTTTGCTGTATCTACAACACCAAATTTTGTAATTTGTTGTGCAAAAGCAGACGAAACACTTACACAAAATAATATAGCAATTGAAACAAATAATTTTTTCATAAAAATCCTCACAAACCTATTTTAGCGATTAATTATATTAAATGAAAGTACAAAATTGAATGGCATAGGATCCCAACCTTCGGATGTAAATCTCCATGCAAAAACTAAAGACAATGGGAACTGTGGCAATAAAAATCTAATAGCAGGTCCAAAACTAAAGTAAAAATCTTCAATTTTTAGATTTGTAAACATATCTGCAACTGTTGGTTTTATTGCACAAGCATCAAAGAATCCATCAATACCAATAATATTTGGAACTAAAGGCATTCTAAGCTCAAGTTTATTACTAAACATAGCCATTCCTTTTGTTGATTTGTAAATTCCTGTCCAACCACGACCATTAAACATTCCGTCTACATAAAGTTTACTAGAATCAGAAACAGAACCTGATGTTGCAGGGAAAATTCCAGTTAATCCAGAATAACCTGCTAATACTAATGTAAAATTCCATTTTTCATCAAACATAGGAATATCTAAAAGTGTAAAATATCCTTCCAATTTTGTATCAGACTTCAAATAAAACTCTTTTTCTACACCAGGAATTAAACCTGTCCAAGAAAGGCGTTCACTTAAGAACCAACCTTTTTTAGGGAAATAGTTAATATCGCGATTATCAATAGAGCCTGTTAAGAACACAGAATTTGAAAGTCCCCATCTATTTGCATAGTGAGAAATTGTATAATCAACAGGAACATAAAGGTTTTGGTCATAAACATAATTAATTAAAGAATTAGATAATCCGAACCCAGCAGATAAAATTGCATAATCTGTATACCATCTTCTGAACAAACTATTTGATAAACTTGCAGAAAAACTTTCAAAAGTCATGTAGTACAGATTTTGATTTAACGAACCATTTGGAAGCCACATATTCATTAAAGCAATATTATTTGAATGGGAAACAGACAAAGATGATGAGAAAGTTAATGGAATATTTCCTAACCAATTTTGTGAATAAGTAAAATCTAAAGCTTGTTCTGTTGTTGACAAAGATAAAGAACCAGAAATAGATCTTCCTTCACCAAATAAATTAGAATTTTCCCATTTTGTAAACAACGAAATTGGTAAACTATTTGGTTCGTTTGATTGAGAAAATGTCATACCAAATTGTAAAGATGTAGTAGACTGTTCTTCAACAGAAAAAACAACATCAACCAAATCTTTTTCAGATCCTTGTTGAGGTTCTGGAATAACATTAGCAAAATATTGAAGATTCATTAAGTTTCTATAAGCACTAATAATCTTGTCTCTAGAGAACACATCACCTTCTTCAATAGGAATCTCACGTTTTATTACATATTCTTTAGTTTTATTATTTCCCTTAATAATAATATTTTCTACATGGGCACGAGAATTTTCAGTAATTCTTAATTCATAAGAAATAATATGATGTTCAGAATCTTTATTTACAACAGGAACAATACTTGCAGACATATATCCATTGTTCATATAAAGGGAGGCAATTTCCATTATTCCTTCTTGAAACTTAATTTCGTTGTAAATTGCACCAACTTTTAATTTTTCACATCTTTCAAGTTCTTTTGTAGAAAATATTTCGTTTCCAGTAATAGTTAAACCACCATAAGTATATTGAGCACCTTCTTGAATATAAAATGTGATAAATAATTCATTTTGTTTCTTTTCATCATTAAATACAGATTCAATTTTTGTGTCTAAAATCGCAACATCAACATAACCACGTTCTTTATAATAATCAAGAATAGTTATTTTATCTTGTTCAAGTACAGAATTTTGGAAAGCACCATCACGTAAAAAACCAGTTTCTTTTAATGCTAGTTTACTTTTTATCATACGTTCAGAAAATAAAGTATTACCAACAATACTAATTTGTTTTACAACAGTATCATATCCTTCATCAATGTAGAATGTTAAAACTACTTCTCCATCTGAGTCTACAACTTTGTAAGTAACTTGAGAATTAGAAAATCCTTTTTGAACATAATAATTTCTTAACATACGTTCAGCCATTAATACTTTCTCATTTGAATAAATATCACTTGGCTTTATTTTTATTTGTTCTCGAAGTTCACCATTTCTAATTTTTACGTTTCCAGAAAAATTTATTGAACGAATAATTGGATTTTCAGTTACAAGGAATACTAACAAAACGTCATCGTAATTCTTTGTATCATGTTTCGCATAAGGAACAATATCTTCAAAAAAATCTAATGCATATAATCTATCTAATAAATCACTGTAAACATCTTGTGTAAAAGGTTTATCAATAAAAGAGCTTGTAATTCCCACAAGTTCAGATTTTTTTACATGTCTAAGACCTTCAAATTCAATTTTTGTGATTGTTTTATCCCAAAACCAATCTTCATCTTCTTCCTGAGCAAAAACAAATGAAAAAGATGACACTAATAAAAACAATAAAGCAAAAAGCTTACGATGCATTTTTATAAAATCTCCTACTTCAATTTCTACTTTTTTATATTACTAAAACGCTAACTTCCAAGAAAGGGTTACAGAAGTTTGCGGAACAAACTGTTTTTTCATCAACGCATTAATATTTGGTGCTAAATTCCACCTTACATTTAAAAATGGAGATTCTAATTCTAAACCAATTTCTGGTTGAAAAATTAAGGTCCCCACCCCATTAAAATCATTCATTAACTTATCTTCAAGAGATACATGAAGCATTGCATCAAAGTAGATAGTACTTGTAAGATATTTTCCAATATACAAAGTAGTATTATCTAACAAAGTTGCAGGTGTTATCTTTGAATAATTTTGTGAATTATTAATTCCCAAATTCAAGGTATTTTGTAATATATTTGTACGTAAAGAAAATATATCAAAATTCATAAAATCACGCAACTTATTTTCAACTTTTCGGAATACAGCCGATTGTATTGCATAATCCCCTGCAGCAAATAAAAAGTTAGAAGCTGTGTTAGAATCTGCAATTACAATTTCACCAAGTATAGCTCTTAATTCTGCCTCAGATTTTGCTGGCAGAGAAGAAAATTTTGGATTTAAAGATTGCAAATATTGATTTTCGGCTGTTAAAATAATTCTAACACTTTCACCTTTTTCGTCTTTTTCCCTAGTTTCAGCAGTAATTGTAATAATTGGATTTATAACATCATTTGGATTAAAAATAACTTTTCCAGTTTTTATATAAAAGTTTCTATTTAAATAAGCAATGTCTCCAGAACGAATGTTTACATCACCTAAAATTTGATACAAATCAATTTGTTGATCAACAATTACTTTTATTTTTGTATTTGGAGCTAAAACACAACGCAAAAGCGGATCAAAGTTTACTTTTGAGTGAGTACCAAGATTTACATCTACATTTGCAACAACTTTCATTGGAGTTTTAGAACGAGGTCTCTTCATGTTAAGCCCCGTAATCTGAGACATACCAGATGAAAGTTCAATATTTTCCCCAAAAACAGAACCATCAACTTGAATTACATTTTTTTCAAAATAAATGCCTAAATCAAAAAAAGCATCTCCCCATGCTTTAAATTCAGGAAAATCTAAACCACCTTTTACAACTTCATTTTCTAAAGTTCTAAGACTTGCTTCTATATGGTCTAAGGACCATTTATTCAGATAAATCACA
>JAGARY010000068.1 GCA_017622055.1 Treponema sp.
ACAGTAAAACTCAGTTTATTTCAATCAACAAGAAATCCTCAAGAAATCCACAAAAATAAATCATTTTTCCCCAACTTACAAAGGAGTTTTCCACAAGTTATCCCCAATATCCACAAAAGAAACTCAGTTTTCCACTTCAAACAACACTTTTTCACAAGTTTTATACACAATATCCCCAAGTTATCCCCAAAACTCAGATAACAAAAGTCAAAAATCAAACCCATAAAAAAAAAGGCAATTAAGCATTTTCAAACACTTAATTGCCTTCTATCAAAAAAATCAAATTAAAACAATAATTAATCTTAACCTAAAGAAATTTCTGCATCCGAATTAATAGCAATAATAGATTTACATCCGGAACATCTAAAGCGCCCAGCTTTTGTTGCTCTTAATTTTTTTCTACAAACAGGACAAGATACAATAGCAGGGAATACATCTGGCAAAATCCCTTCTCCATTTGTAAAAAATGATGTTGCTTCTTCTTGATTGTTTCTAATATTAAAGAATTGAGAAAAACCTAAAAGTTGAAATACTTCATAAACCTTTGGTTGAATCTCTAATAAAACAACATCTCCACCATTTGGTTTTACCATCTTTAAAAATACAGTAAAAGAACCAATTCCAGTAGATGAAACATAATTAAGTTGTGAACAATTGAATATCAAATTAATGAATCCTTGTTCAATACATTTCATTACTTGTTTTTGAAAAAATGTTGAATTATATGTATCAATATAGCCACTAAGGTATACAATAATCCCATCTTTTACCCCGTCTGCTTTACGCAAAGATATAGAAAGATTATCATCCTTTTCGCTATCAAATCCTGCAACTAATGCGTCATTGTTTTCCATAAAAACTATAGATTCCTCTCTTTTACATAATCACTCAACTTTTATAATATACTATTTTCATTCATTATGTCAAATTATTTTACAGAATGTTACTAATTATTTGTAAAAGTAATGCTCTAATTTTTCGATAATATATGATATAATATTAAAAATATAACTAAAGGACTTTATATGAAAAAAGCACTTAGCTTACTTTTTATGTTTATAATTTTTTTATTTGCAGGCACATTTCTAGCTACTGTTTTCTATTCATTCTTTCTAGGAGTTTTAAACTATGTAGCAGGAATTAATACTACAGTATTTGAATTTAAGACAATCCTCAAAGCTTTTTTTTATACACTTCCTTTGATTATTATGTTAACTCCACCAGTTCTTTGTTATTACAGAGTTAGACACGTGGGAACTTATCCACAACTTATCACTTACATTGTAATAAGTTCCCTTTGTTGGATTGTTTTTTTACCATTAACATTAAAAGCACAGGAATATTTTTTCAAAGATAATTATATCGTTTACCAAAAAAAAGAGTTGACACCTAATTATTTTAGACAAGACAAAAACGAAGTATATTATTTTACAGAAAATTTAAACACACAACCTTTCAAAAAAGATCCAGTTTCAACTGTAAAAATTGACACCTCGGCAGATGGTTCAATAGAAATTACGGAAGAAGTTGTTTCAAAAGATTTTATTTTATACAAAGATGCATACCCTTTTACAGACATAATCATAAAAGAAACTTTTTCTTCAAACAATCTTCGTTTTCTTATTGATTATAAAGTTCTTCTAAATTACGCCTACACATCTTTTCACAAAGGTTTTTCATTTTACATAGGATTTTTAACTATGGCTTTATGTATTATAAGCCTTTTTGCCTTTACAAAATTTTTTATATGGCGTCTTCTAAATTCAATTTTTATTATTTTTTCAACAATTCTCATATTTTTTGTAAACTCTTTCTACTTTAATCCAATATTGGATCAGTTCAAAAACAAATATATAAATAACAACAGTTTTTTTACATTTTTAGAAAAATTTGTTGACAATCCATTTTTGTGCATTATTAACATTTCAATTTTTATAATACGTCTTTCTGTTCTGATTATAAATAAACTTGTAAAAAAATATTCAAATAAATAGAAATTGAGTTTTTGGGAAAGGAAAATATATGAAAAGAATTATAGGAATGTTATCAACTTTTTTAATAATAGGATTTGTACTTTGTCTTGTATTTGGATTTTTGTATCCACATCCAGTTGAATTAATTAACAGTGCAGTTTTTCCATATAAATTTTTAAGCGGGCTTCAATATTTTTTAGCATTTTTGCCAGCACTTTTTTTTGCAGGATTTATTATTAGCCTTGCAGTTCACTTTGGACACAATGCAGAAGGAGGATTTAAAAGATTCTCAAAAGCCACATTAGAAAGATATAAATTGGTAATAATTACAAGTTTAATATGTGCTTTTGTTTTAACTCTTTCAAATGAATGCTTTTCTATATTAATCAAAAATAAAAAAGAAAATCTTATAAACAGACCTAAAATTATTACTGAATATGTAAAAGTTGGTAATAACTTATTAAATCAAGGTTACTATAACAGAGCATTAAATTATGCAAATGCAGCATTAAAACTTGAACCAAATTCAAAAGAAGCTTCGATTTTAAAAGATAAAGCTACCGTAGAAATAAATAAAATGGAAACAAGTAATCTACATTTTAAATTATACGAAAATGACATTGAATCAAACACTGTTGATAGAGTTTTAATTAATTCTGAACAAATTTCGGAAGTTTACACACTTTATCAAAAAGCTGTTGAATGTTTTAATAATGAAGAATGGTTTAATGCACATTATTACGCAACATTAGGAATTAATTTAGCAACCCCAAAAGATCCAAATCTTTCCAATCTAAAAGACATTGCTAACGAAGCCTGGAATAATTTAACAGAATTTGTAAAACTTCAAAAAAGCGAAGATCAAAATCATTTTGAAAAAAAATACGAAGGATATTTGGCACTTCACCAAAAGGATGATTTAAAGGCTTATTATATTTTTAAAGAACTTTCCACAACTTCAAGAGAACTTTCAATTGACCCAGATGTTAATTTTTATTTAGATGTTGCAGAAAACAGAATTCGCGAAAAATACTTTTTTGTTGACGAAACATTTGAACAAGAAAGTTTTGAATATGCAAATAACATATATTTTGCTTATGATTACAAAGATGGTTCAAAAGATATTGTATATTTCAAAGGTGTTACAACTGTAGAAGAAACAGGGAACTCTATTCAATATTTAAGAGATTTAACAATTGTAACTATTGATAAAGACAAAGAAGTCTACAGAACTGTAAAAGTTCCTTATGCAAAAGTTTTGCCTGTTTCGGTTGAATCTTTAAATGAAACTACAAAACAACTATTAGAAATAGATGAAAAAACAAAAAGTATTCCTTATTTAATGTTAAATTCAATTGGTCGTTCTGATCCAAGTATAAAAATCACACCAACTTTCACATACGCAACAGAACAAAATGTTCCTAACCCATCATTTTTAATTTTGCCAATTCCTTTTGATGATTTTATTTTGCTAGAAAAAAACACAATCAATCCTGATACATTAAGCTTAATTGATTTAGTAAAATTTGTTAATATTGCAGAAAAGTATGGCTTTGCAGAAACAATTTTTGTTCAAGTATTGATGAACAGACTTTTATTTCCTCTTTGGATTTTGATTATTTTGATTTTTGCAGCAACTTTTGCTTGGCACAACAGAATTGGAGACTCTCAATATTTTAAATTTTCATGGATTTTTTCATTTCCATTCATAATTCTATTGTGTATGGCATATTACAAAATAGCAATGTTTGTATTTATGTTAAATAATTATGCATTAATAGTTTGTTTTAAAAATTCTTTAGGAATAGTTGCGGCAATTGTTTTCTATGTATCGCTTTTATTTATTGTATCTTTATATTTTGTAAGTAGAAAAGGAAAAGAATAATTTTAGTAAAATCTTTTTGCAACTCTCTTGCTCAATATTAATAATAGTTTTAAGATTATGTAATTAAATTTTTAGAGGTCCTTTATGTCAGTTGAAATGCTTGATAAAAATATTAGACGTATTCCAGATTTTCCAAAACCAGGAATTCTTTTTTACGACATTACTAGTGTGTTGGTAAACCCAGAAGCATTTAAGTATGTAATTGATCAAATGGTTAGCATTTACAAAGACAAAAAAATTGACGCGGTAGCTGGTGTTGAAAGTCGCGGATTTATTTTTGCAGCTCCTCTTGCAGAAAAATTGGGAATTCCTTTAGTTTTAATCAGAAAAAAAGGAAAATTGCCAGGGGACACATACGAATGCAGTTATTCTTTGGAATATGGTTCAGCTACTGTAGAAGTTCACAAAGCAGATATTAAAAAAGGACAAAATATTTTAGTTGTTGACGATTTAATTGCAACTGGCGGCACTTTAGCGGCTGCAAAAAACTTAATTGAACAAGGAGGCGCGGAAGTTACTGATTTCTTTGGTGTTATTGGTCTTCCGTTCTTAAATTATCAAAAAGTTCTTGAAAACTGCAATGTAACAACTTTAATAAATTATGATAGCGAGTAAAGAAATTCAGAATTCAGAATTCTGATTTTGCAAAAGTATCTTATTTTTATATTCAATTGTAAGATTTGAAAACTCGTGATGGAGATTACTATGAAATTACCTACAAAATATATATCAATTTTAAACACAAAAGAAACAGAGCACGCAATTGTTGCCATAAAAGATTTTTTTCAATTGGCTTTAAGTACAGAATTAAACTTAAGTAGAGTTACTGCCCCACTTTTTGTTGGACAAGGAACTGGTATTAATGATGACTTAAACGGAATTGAACGCCCAGTTAGTTTTCCTGTAAAAGCATTGAACGACAGCAAAATGGAAATTGTTCAATCTTTGGCAAAATGGAAACGTCTTAAAATTACAGATTTAGGACTTGAACCAGGATTTGGAATCTACACAGATATGAACGCTTTGCGACCTGATGAAGATTTAGACCCAATCCATTCAATTTACGTTGACCAATGGGACTGGGAAATGGCTATTGATGAAAAAGATCGCACAGTTTTTTATCTTCACGAAATTGTAAAAAAAGTTTACAGATGTATTCAACGCTGTGAATTTTTCTTGTACGACAGATATCCAAAATTAAAACCAATCTTACCAAAAGAAATTAAAATTCTTTATGCAGATGATTTGGCAAAAAAATATCCAAATTTAACTCCAAAAGAAAGAGAAAACAAAGTTGCAAAAGAATATGGTGCAGTTTTTATTACTGGAATTGGTGGACAAATGAACGACGGAACAATTCACGACGGCCGTGCACCAGATTATGACGACTGGATTACAGAAAGTGGTGACGGACATCGCGGTTTAAACGGAGATATCCTTGTTTGGAACCCAGTTTTAGATATGGCATTTGAATTATCCTCTATGGGAATTCGTGTTAGTCCAGAAAGTTTAAAACTTCAACTAGAAGAAAGAAAGATGACAGAACGCTCAAAACTTTCATTCCATTCAAAATTGCTTGCAGGTGAATTAACACAAACTCTTGGTGGCGGAATTGGTCAATCAAGATTGTGTATGTTCCTTTTGCGTAAAGCTCACATTGGAGAAACTCAAGTTAGCGTTTGGACAAACGAAATTATTGAAGATTGTAAAAGCAGAGGAATTAATCTTCTATAAAAATCCAATAAAAAAGATTTATGGCTAAAGAAAATAAAGATTATTTTGTAAAAACTTCAGAAATTGAATCTCAAATCAAAACTTTGAACCAAAAAGGCATAACAGAATTTTGCATTCACGATTCAGAAATTGCAAAAAACAAAGGAAAAATATTAAATATTCTAAAATTATTTTTGCAAGAAGCTCCTGAAGTTTTTATTTCTTTGTACATAGAAGCAGAAATTTTAGATAAAGAAATAATCGCTTTGGCCAGTAATCTTTTTATTTCTTTTGAAATTCCACTAAAATGCAGCCAAAAAGGAGACAAACTTCTTTTTGACAAAAAATTCTACGCAAATAAAGCAATTTTATTAAATAACGCAGGATTAATTTTTGGATTTAGCCTAACTTACGGTCTTAATTCAGGTGATTCTTTAAAAAATTACTTAGAAAGATTAGATTTTGCTGTTCAACAATACCCAAATCATATTGATTTTCCACAAACAGAAGCAAATGTCGAAGATTCTGACCTTGTGGCAAAAGTTTCTGGTATTTTTTCTGCAAAAGATATTCGTCGTGCCAGAGACATTAGTTTTGCCTGCCGAACATTTTATTCAAGTGGCCGAGCAGTTTCTTGGTTTTTATCTGTTTTAAAGCCATTAAAAATCTACCCTTCTCGTTTTTTTGAAGATTTTGCAGAATGGCAACTTTGCAACAATTGCGACTACAAAAGCGGATTCATTCCAGAAAACGAAAATCATCTTTCTATTGAAAAAATGCAACTTTTGTTTTTGGAACAAAAATACGAAGAAAAAAATTGCCATCAACAAACAACAGCAGTTCAAGACATTGTAAGAATTAACGGTGCATTTTCAAGACTTGTGGGCGACAATCAAGAATCTACAATAGAAACATCTTACAATCCAGATGATTTGTTTAGTGAAGAAGTTTTTGACATCGTTGCATTTTCAGAAAACGTTTGTATGGAACACTGTAAAACAAAATTATTTTTTAACAAAGGCGAACCAGATTATCAGATTTTGTAATTCTCTTTTTTTTTACTTTTATTATTTTTGATTTTGTGTTATATTTCGGATATATTTATTTTCAAAGTCAGGATAAAAAATGAAGAAAAAAATTCTATTATTTTTCACTTTGATTGCTTCTTTTAATTTATTTGCAAATCAGACAGAAAAAAAATCAAAAAAAATTGATTTAACTCCAACTAATACAGTTTTTAAACTTGATTTACAAAAAGATGCTTTAATTTTAGGAAGTGCTCTTACATTAATTGCTACAGACATAATCTTAAGCAATATTGATAACAATGTTGTTCATATAGATTCAAAATTAAACATAGACGAAGTAAATAAAATTGATAGAATTCTAATGCGACCATATTCAAAAAAATTTGATTTACTCGGAACTGGTTTTGAATTAGCAACAGCAATCACTCCTTTAGTTTTTCTTTCAGTGCCTACAACAGAATGGACAACAATTGCAGGAATGTACGCAGAAACAATGCTCTTTGCCTATGGATTTAAAGAATTAGCAAAAGCTGTTTTTGACAGACCTCGCCCATATATGTATTTTGACGATTTCCCTATTGAAGAAGTTCAAAAGGGCGATTGGAATTCATCATTTTTTTCTGGACACACAACTCTTTCTTTTGCAGCAGCAACTTTTACAACTTACGTTTTTTGTAAATACAAGCCAGAATCAAAATGGAAGATTCCAGTTATTGCAACTTCATACACTTTAGCAGCAGCAACTGCCGCCATGAGAATTCTTAGTGGAAATCACTTTTTAACAGACGTAGCAATTGGTGCTGTAGTTGGTTCAATCACAGGTTTACTCATTCCATTTTGGCATTATGTAAATCCAGAAAATCCTATGGGTGTAATTGGAGATACAGATTCAGCATATTTATCTGTTGCCCCAACCGCTTTGTGTTTTACAGTTAAATTATAAAATAATGGCACAAAAGATCACTTTTCAAACATCAAAAATTATTAAACTAAATGATTTTTTAAGAAAAGAATTACCTCTTGAAGTTGCAAAAAAAATTGATTTAAAAGATTCTCAATGTGAATTTTCAAATTCAAAAATTAGACGGTTAATTTTAAGTGGTTGTGTTTTTGTAAATAATCAAAAAATGAATCGTCCAGCGTTTGAATTACGGGGCAATTCTTCAATTACAGTTTATTTTGATGCAGAAAAGTTTTTTTATGAAAAGCAAACAAACGACATTGATTTTGTTCTAACAGAAAAAGATATTTTGTTTGAAGACCAAAACTTAATTTTTATAAATAAGCCAGCTTTTTTTCCTGTAGAAAAAACAATTGTGGAAGACAGAAAAAATCTTCATCAAGTTTTGGTTGATTATTTGTGGAAGCGATTCCCAGAACTTAGAAATCCACCTTATGTGGGAATTATGCACAGACTAGACAAAGACACTTCTGGAGTAATTGTTTTTACAAAAAATAGACCAGCAAATAAAATAATTTCAGAAACATTTCAAAATCATAATTTAACAAAAGAATATATTGCAATTTGTCCTATTCCTACACAACAGACACAGCCTCACGCAAAATCGCAAAACATAAAAGTTGGAGATTCCTTTACAGTTGAAGGTTTTATGGGGCGAATTAGCGGAAAATCTTCCCAAGGAAAATGGGGCTTCATTTCTCAAAAAGATGGTGGGCAATTTTCAAAAACAGATTTTATTGTAGAATCAAAAGTAAAAGTTGAAGGTATAGAATGCTTAAAAATTAAATGCATTTTGTATACCGGCCGCACACATCAAATTCGAGTTCATCTTTCTAGCAAAGGCTTTTCAATTTTGGGAGACCAAATTTACGGAAACGAAAAATCAAAAGTCGGAAAACGGCTATATCTACACGCCTCTCGCTTGGCATTTACAAATGAACTTGGAAAATATGATATAGAAAGTGAAGGTTTATTTTAAGCACTTTGACTTAAAATATGATTGGGACTTTGTTGATAAGCTCACAGTCGAGTCGTGTCTGTCAAAGTGCGGTTGTGCTGCTAAAGAAAAGATTGTATCAAAATTGTTTTCGCTTTGCTCAACAATTTTGAAGTACGCAGA
>JAGARY010000069.1 GCA_017622055.1 Treponema sp.
CAACAAAAAATCAAAATTTATGCTAATTGAATGTGATATTCGCAACTTTAAATTTATTAATCAAAACTACGGTGTAAAACAAGCAGATAAATTAATTCGATTTTATTCAAAACAATTAAATAAAATTACAAATGAAATTCACGGAATTATTGGAAGAGGTTTTGCGGATCATTTTTATATTTTAACAAAAGTTTCTTCTGTGCACAAAGCTATGACAGTTTTTAAAAAGCAAAATGAAATTGTTTTAGAAAACATAAAAAAACATGATATTCCATTCTTTCCAAAATATGGAATTTCATTTTTAATGCCAGACACAAAAAATAGAGATAAAACAATTCAAAGTTTAATTGGTCAGGCATCATTTGCAAAAAGCACAATAAAAGATAATCACTTAACTTCTTATTCAATTTATAATTCAAAATTACTAGAAAAAATTAACGAAGAAAACTTTATTGAGAATTCGATGGAGGAAGCACTTCAAAACAAGGAATTTTTTGTTTTGTATCAACCAAAGATTTCTTTATCAACAGATAAAATTGTTGGTGCAGAAGCATTGGTTAGGTGGAACAGTCCAAAAATGGGGCTTTTGTCGCCAGATAGATTTATTCCACTTTTTGAAAGAAATGGTTTTATTACAAAACTTGATTATTATGTTTATGAACAAGTATTTACATTTTTAGACAAAATGATTGAGCGAGGAGAACCATTAATTCCTATTTCTGTAAACATGGCAAGAAATCACAATAAACCTCAAAAATTTATTCATGATTTTATGGAAATATTTAAAAGACACAATGTTCCTGCAAAATATGTGCAATTAGAACTGTTAGAGCGTTCTTTTATGGACAGCGATACAATGAAAGAAATTATTAATGCTCTTCATAAAGAAGGTTTTTCTGTTGCCATGGACGATTTTGGAAGTGGAGAATCTTCATTAAACATTTTGTCTCAAGTTCCTGTTGATGTTTTAAAATTTGATAGAGAATTTTTGCTTTCTTCAACAAATGAAAAAGGCGAATTAGACAGAAAAACCGCAAAATTCATACAAATTTTAATTGAATTAAGCAAGCATCTTGAAAAAGAAACTGTTTTTGAAGGTGTTGAAACAGAAGCTCAAAGAGATTTCTTAAAATCTGTAAATTGTGATCAAGCACAAGGATTTTTCTATTCAAAACCATTAAGCGAACAGGACTTCTTGCAATTTGCAAAATTGCACCTATGATGATGACTTCAGAGTTATAAAGTTAATATTACAATGTCATCATTTGTCGGACTTAATCCGAATCTGTTCTTTATAAGATCCTCGTGTCAAGCACGAGGATGACTAATTATAAAAAAGTTAGATGACAAATAAATCTTTTTTTTACATTTGACCTAAATATTTGTTCAAAATTTCTGTTGCTTGCTTTGGATTAGCTTTTCCTTTAGACATTTTCATTACTTGTCCCATGAGCCAACCAACTGCATTTGTTTTTCCAGCTTTAAAGTCTTCAACTGCCTTTGGATTAGCTGCCAAAACTTCCTGAACAATTTTATCAATTTCGCCAGAGTCGCTTACAACTTCAAAACCATTTTCTTTAATAATTACAGAAGGCATTTTGTTTGTTTCTAACATTTGAGTAAATACATCTTTTCCTTGTTTTGATGTAATTTTTCCTTCTTCCAATGCATTTGAAAGTTCAGCAATGTGTTCTGGTGTAATTGTAACATCATTAATTGTCTGTTTATTTTCATTTACAACAGCTAATAATTCAGAAAGAATAAGATTTGCTGTTCTTTTTGCAGATTTTGATTTTCCAGCGGCTTCTTCAAACCAAAGAGAAAGATCTTTTGTTGAAGTTAATGTTTCTACATCAAAATCAGAAAGCCCAAATTCTTTTTTGAATCTTGTGCGTTTTGCTTCTGGAAGCTCCCCTACTTTTGATTTTGCCGAAGCAATTAATTCTTCGCTAACTGTAAATGGTTTAATATCTGGTTCTACAACAAAGCGATAATCTACAAATGAGTTTTTTGTACGTTGAACAACAGTTTGACCTTTTTCTTCATCCCAACCCATTGTAACTTTGAAGCCAGCATTAAATTCTTGTCTATCATCAATAAATTCTTGGAGCTGACGTTTTGCTTCGTAAGCACAAGCATCTTTAATGGCACGGAATGAG
>JAGARY010000070.1 GCA_017622055.1 Treponema sp.
CACCAATAATGATGAAAGCAAATATTGCTGCAATTGATGGTTCAACAAAATTTGAAGTTGGGTCTGTTGAAGTAAATTCAAATGTAACAATTAAATATAATTTGGCACAATAAACATAACTTTTGGAGGAACAGATGTTAGACTATAAATTTATAAAAGATAACTTAGATGCTGTAAAAGAAAATATTAAAAACAGAAATATGACTGCCGATGCAGACATTGTTGTAAAACTATACGATGAAAGAACTGCTATGGTTACTGAATTACAAGCTTTGCAACAAAAAAGAAACGAAAATGCTCAAAGCATGAAACAAAAACTTGATAACGACAAACGTCAAGAACTTATTGCAGCAGGAAAAGCAATTAAAGATGAAATTGCAACTTTAGAAGCAAAATTAAAAGAAACAGAAGAAAAATTAGAAGAAGCAGCACGTCAAATTCCAAATATGGTTCACCCAGAAACTCCAATTGGTAAATTGGACACTGAAAATTTAGAAGTAAAAGTTAGCGGAACACCAAGAAAATTTGATTTTGAACCAAAAGATCACGTTCAAATAGCTGAAACTCTTGATATTTTAGATTTTGACCGCGGAACAAAAGTTTCTGGACCAAAATTCTACTATCTTAAAAACGAAGCTGTTTTCTTAGAACAAGCATTAATTATGTACGCTTTGAATACATTAAGAAAACACGGTTTTGAAATGTTCATTACACCAGACGTTGCAAAAGAAGAAGTTCTTAAAGGAATTGGATTTAATCCACGAGGAAACGAAAGCAACGTTTATTCAATTGAAGAAGAAGGAACTTGTCTTGTAGCAACTGCAGAAATTACACTTGGTGGCTACCACTCAGATGAAATTTTAGACAAAGCAAAACTCCCACTTCTCTACGGAGGACTTTCACATTGTTTCCGTCGCGAAGCAGGTGCAGCTGGTCAATTTAGTAAGGGCCTTTACCGCGTTCACCAATTTGATAAAGTAGAAATGTTTGCGTACGCAACTCCAGAACAATCTGACGAAATCCACGAAAAACTTCGCCAAATTGAAGAAGAAATCTTTGAAGGATTGGGACTTCCATTCCACGTTGTGGACACTTGTACTGGCGATTTAGGAGCTCCAGCTTACAGAAAATGGGACTTGGAAGCATGGATGCCAGGACGTAATGGTGGCGAATACGGAGAAGTTACATCTACTTCAAACTGTACAGACTACCAAGCACGCAGATTAAACATCAAATATAAAGATGACGATGGAAAAAATAAATACGTTCACACATTAAACGGAACTGCAATTGCTGTAGGTCGTGCAATGCTTGCAATTTTGGAAAATTACCAAAACGCAGACGGTTCGGTAACAATTCCAGAAGTTTTAGTTCCATACTGTGGATTTGACAAAATCTTACCTAAAAAATAAGAATTTGATATAAGACAAAGATTCCCGTGTCAAGCACGGGAATGACAGGTTGTTTCATCATCTTCAGACAAAACAACTTGTCATCTTCGGACTTGCTCCGAAGATCTTTGTTATAGCCTAAAACTTTAATCAAAAGCAAATCCTGCCATCAACTTACAATTAAATCCAGATTGTTTAGTGTATTCTGCATAATTAAATCTATATTCAAAAAGTGAAGTAATTTGAATTGGTCCAACTAAACAAGTAACACCAACTTGAGGTGTTGGAGAAAAATAAAATCTATCATAATCAAGCCAAATATCTTTTTC
>JAGARY010000071.1 GCA_017622055.1 Treponema sp.
AATCATATTATTTTTATAATTTCATCATAAGTGAACATTTAAATACCTTTCTATCGAATTATTAAATTTAACCGCTTCTTCGTCCTAGCTCTAAAAGTGTAATTTCATTTTATCAGCAATCTTGACTTGCTGATAAAATAATCCTTTTCTTTAAAATTACCAAATTATCATTTCTGTATATTCAGTAAAAATTTCACCTTCATCAAAACGATATACAATTTTCCCCACGACGGATTTTTCATTTTTTATTTTTTTAGGAAACCAGTGCATTTTAATAGTATTAAACATTCTATCTTGATTTTTTATTGTTTTATTTTTCAAGATAAAAACTTCTCTATTTTCTGTTTGATAGGAGAAACTGATAATATTTATTTTTTTCCACAATATTTGTCTATTTACTAGAAAACGAAATTCATCATATTCAATACCAAATGGCCATGTTTGTATGGTACTTGTTATTAGAACAATATTATTATGATTGTTTGGATCAATATTCTCTTCTTTACAATAGTTATTCTGCTGAAAAATCCAGATTGGATATGTTTTATTACTTATTGCAAAATTTATTGCAAAACAATTAAAAGAGAATAAAAATAAAAAAAAGATTAGAAAAAGTTTTTCATTTTTTCCTCCTAAAAAAGCAGGTAAGTGGTCTGTCGCCATAACATAGTAAAACACAGCAGAATATACAAAGTTTGCAACGCAAACTTTAGAAGATAAAAACTGATAATATTTCTGGCAGTTTTTATCTTAGTTCCTTTTTTATTTGGTAAATACTAGAGGATAATTTTCGGGAATTTCAAGAGATTCTTTTTCAATGTCTATATCTAAAACTTCCCAATGAAAATTTCCAAAGGCATCAACTGTAAAATCATTTATTTGTTGAACTGTAGCTGTATAAAAATCTGGGTAATCCTTAAAAGAAACAAAATATTCTTTTTCGCCATCAAAAATCCAAAAACCGCGAGGAGAAATATTTTGAATTTTTGCTTCACCGTTGGCAGATGAAACATGAATATGTTTCCTAGTTTCTTCTCTAGAAAAAAAATAAAATCTAAATTCACCTTCTCTAAAAACAGTTGGCATAGTTAAAATATATATTGCATTTTCCTTTTTTTCAATCAAGTTTTATTCGGGTATAGTATTTTTGTTCATCTTGGTGATGAATTACGGCTCCGTTTTTTAACATGCACGAAAGACTTGCGGGATTTGTGATGTTGCAACGTAAATATAGTTCAGTTTCGCCATATTTTGCAAGGATTTTTTTTGCTTCAATTATTGTAAGACGCAATCCTTCTGTTCCAAAACCTTTCCCCCGATATTCTTTTTTTATTTGGTATCCAATGTGACCAGCTCCGTCCCGTAAAGCCGGAATAAGATGATGACGAACTCTAAACTGACCAACAATTTCTGTTTTGCCATTTTCTTGGTTCCACAAAAAGAAAAATGTCTCTGGAACAAAGCCTTCTGGTAAATCAATTCCTTTAGACCAATTAATCATTTTAGGCAAAGCAATATTTTCAAAATCCTCTTTGGAAATGCCAAAATATTCATTTGTAAGCCCATTTTCGTCAATAGGCATTTCTTTTACATATTCGTATTCTGCGTCCAAATCTTCAAAATTTGCTGGTTTTAAGTAGAGCATTTTACCTCACCGATCTTCTAAAGTAAACTAAATCCATAAGCAATAAATGGACTTACCATCGCCCATTCCAGGACTATCTTTCATAGATTTCATATGTAAAACAACAATATTAAAAATTGTGTGCAAAATCCCAATTGCTGTAACAATAAAATATGCAATCCAATAATATAACATCGAAAAACCAAAATTTATCATAAAATAAAACTCCCCTAAAAAAATGTGATAGTTTCTTTTATATCACAAAATTTAATTTCTTGTAATCAGTAAAAAATACGATTAGAATATTAATACAACATAATTAAGTGATAATAAGTGACATTATATGAAATCTATTTTAATTTCAATCTTTTTGATTTTTTCAACTTCGATTCTTACAGCAGAGCCTGTTCTTACAAAAATTGGAACTTTTTCGTGTGGACAACAACCAAAACAAGTTTTATTTAGTCCAGATTCAAAAGTGATTGCACTACCTTTGCTAGACGACAACGGATTTGACATTTTTGATATGAAAGAAAAAAAAGTTGTAAAGCGCCTTTCCCCTCCTAATGCAGATAAATTAGGTTTTGCAGAAGGACTTTTTATTAAAGAAAAAGATTGTTTTTTTGTTTCTCAAATGACAACAGGCACAATTTATGAATATTCGTATCCAGATTTTAAACTAAAACGTTCAATTTCTACAAAAGGTAACTGGTCAAAATTTATTGCTTATAACCACGACAAAAATTTAATTGCAGTTTCAAATTGGATAAGCAACACAGTTTCTTTAATTGATTATGAATCTGGAAAATTGATTAGCCATTTAAAAACTTCTGCTAGTCCTCGTGGATTACTTTTTACAGACAATGGAAAAAGCATAATTGTTTTGTGTTTTGATGGTGGAAAAATTCAAAAATTTAACACAGAATCAGGCACATTAGAAAAAGAAGTTACTGTAAATAAATCTGCGATGCGTCATATTGTGCCTTCTTCTGATGATAAGAAAGCTTATGTTAGCGATATGTATTTTAGACAGATTTATGAAATTGATTTATCAACGCTAGAAATTTTAAGAAAAGTTCAAGTTCATAACAATCCAAATACAATTGCTCTTGCAAATGGAAGATGGCTTTTTGTTTCTTGCCGAGGGAAAAACAATCCTGTTGATTACACATTGCGAAGTCTTGAAAACGGAAAAATTTGCATAATTGATACAGAAACTATGAAAGTAATTAAATCTTTTGAAGGTGGCAATCAACCTACAGGACTTGATATTTCTTTGGATGGTAAAATATTATGTTTTTCAAATTTTCAGGATGGAAACATAGAATTGTACAATATTGATTTTGAATCGGATGTAAAAAAATAAATTTTTGTTTAATTTAGATTCTCTTATACATTACATCTACGCTGTCTTTTTGAAAACCGTTTTTTTCGTAAAAATTTTGATTATAATTGATTGAATTAAGTTGAATTACAGAAATGTTGCGTTGCTTTAAGAGTTTTTCAAGTTCAAAAAGCAATGCAGAACCAATTCCTTGTTTTTTATTTTCTGGAATTACAAAAATTTCAGAGACAAAAAAGAAATCTTCTTCGGCGTAAGGATCCACAAAGCCTAAAAGTCCACCAAGAATGTTTCCGTCCGATTCGTATTTTAGCCCAATTGATTCAAAGTTCGCCAAAATACCTTTTACACGACGTTCCGCTTTTTCTTGGGACCAATTTTCGTTCCAAGGTTCTTCTGAGTATGATTTTGCCAGAGCCTGAGCCACAGCAGGAATATCGTTTTGATTAATTTGTGTTATCATAAAAACCTCTTTTGAAAAACACTTTGTAAAATTATAGACAATACTATACAAACTGATATATAATAAAAGCAATGGAAATGCCTAATTTCAGGCGGTGGACTCCCGACTCTATCAGCTTATGCTGAAATAATTGACTAGGGAGGCTCTGAGATGACGAAGTACGAAAAAATTTCGTTGGCTATTAGTATAGCAC
>JAGARY010000072.1 GCA_017622055.1 Treponema sp.
AGAAGAACGGCGGCAAAATTCTCTAATAACTGAACCTAAAAAAATACAGTTTTTCGAAGATTTTATGTCTTAAAAAATTTTCTTGGAAATATTTTACGTCCAATGTTTTTTCAAATTATTAGATATAAAACTATATATAATAAACAAATAAACATTATATCTCTTGACTAATAAATACTTTAAATATAATATTACATATATTTACAATTTTTAATTTTTTGGAGTTTTTTATGCTCAAAAACCTACGCCTTAAAGGGAAATTCATTATTGCATTGTTGATTCTGTTGGTAGCTTCAAGTTTGTTTTCCTACTTAATTTTAAATCCTATAATACGAAGAACTGTCTTGAATTCAGATTATGAAACACTTTATGTAAAAGAACAAATTGTAACTGATGTCATTAATGCTGACGAAAAATTAATGCTACAGTATATCGAAAACCTACAAACAGTTGTTCCTCTGTTTTCTGGACAGGAAGATCTTGTTGAATACTTAAAAGATTATGAAAAAAACTTTGAGCTATCAAGTATTGCAATTATAAGTGAAGCAAACAATGTAATGTTTTCTTCAACAAATGATGTATACAATCACCCTTCTGAAATTAAGGCAATTAATTCTGCTAAAAACAACCAAAATATCGTTGTTAAAACCGTTACAGAAGAAGCAGTTTTGTTTACTTCAGCAGGACGAGTATCTTTAAACAATAGAAATTATATTATTTTACTTCAGCTTGCTATTTCTGATAACAATTACCTAACAAAAATAGCAGAAGAAACAGATACTACAATTACTCTTTTCCTTGGTGATAACAGAGCAGGAACATCCAACAGAGACAAAGACGGAAATTATTTAACAGGAAAATTCAATAATCAAGAAATTTTGGATACTGTTTATACCCAAGGAAAAGAATTCCATGGAGAAGTTGAGGTCCAGGGACAAACTTTTTTAGCTGTTTATCGTCCTTATAAAACAGATAACAATACCGAAAAAGTAATGTTCTTTGTTGGAACAAATGTAAACCATGTAAACGAAATTTCTAACTCCATTTTGAATAAAGTATCCATAGCTGTAGGGTTTTGTATACTTGCCTCAATTATTACCGTAATGATTTTCCTTAATATCCTTGTTATTAAACCAGTAAATAAAACAATCGCAACTTTGGAAAAAATTGTACTTACCGATGGAACTATTGATTTATCATATGAATTTGATGCTAAATCAAATGATGAAATCGGAATTATGGAAAATGCTATCAACAAGTTTTTTGATGCACAAAGGCATTTTATCAAAGCAGTACAAGATACAGGATCACAACTAGAAAAAACAGCAGAAGAATTAGCTTCTAGTGCCCAACAAGCAGCTGGAGCTTCCACCCAAATTTCTGCAAATATTAATAGTGTAAGAGGCTCCGTAACAAAACAAAACAAGGCTTTAAGTGCAGTTCAATCTGTTTTGGACAGTAGCGTTGGAGAGATTCAAAATCTAGATAACTTAATTGACACACAATCTTCAGGAATTGTTGAATCTTCAGCATCTATCGAAGAAATGGTTGGAAATATTAGTTCAGTTTCTAATTCAATTAGCAAAATGTCTAGTGAATATAACATTTTGATGAATATTACAAACACAGCAAAAACTCGCCAAGATGATGTTTTCCATCAAGTAAATAAAATGGCACAACAATCTGAACATCTTGCAGATGCAAACAATGTAATTTCTCAGATAGCTTCTCAGACAAATCTTTTAGCTATGAATGCTGCCATCGAAGCGGCACACGCTGGAGAAGCAGGAAAAGGTTTTGCTGTTGTAGCAGACGAGATCCGAAAGCTTGCAGAAAATTCATCTTTGCAGTCTAAGTCTATAAAATCTGAATTGGACGAAATCACTTCAATTATTGTAGAAGTTGTATCTTCAACAGAAACTTCACGCCAAGAATTTGAAGATATTACAAACAAAGTTACTTCTACAAGTACCCTTGTTCATGAAATTAGTAATGCTATGAGCGAACAAGAAGAAGCTTCTCGACAACTCTTAATTGCCCTTCACGAAATGAATGATTCTACAAGCCACGTTTCTTCTACATCAAAAGAAATGTCTGGCAACATTGTTCATGTTAAGAC
>JAGARY010000008.1 GCA_017622055.1 Treponema sp.
AAGATTTTGCTGACCGGAATAAAGGCAAGTGTCGTGTTCGCTGCCAGAAATTTCTCCTGTTAAAACAAAACTTGAATCTACAATTAATCTGATTTGATTTTTTTCGGTTTGAGTTTTGTGGTAAATTGCCTTTGGAATTTCAAAATCATCAGAAATCAAAACAACTTTTTTTCCGTTCTGAACAAGAGTTTCCAATTCTTTTCTAAAAGTTTCCAAAATGTCAAAAGAAGCCATTACATAAAGTCGTTCTTTTGTTTCTTCCAACATTTGGCGGATTTTGTTTTGAATATTTTTCGCCCCTAAAATTGTAATGTAGCCATCTTGAGTTTCCCGTTTTTTTGGTGCGTTTTCTTCTATTGTCAAGGCTTTTTTTTGTAATTCCTCCAAAGTGTTCTTTAAAAAATCACTAATTGCTACCGGAGTATACTTAGTGCTTTCACCTTCAATCAAATAAAGAGCCCCTTTTTCTGCCAAACTTTGCAACGCCGAATAAACATTCGACCTAGAAATCCCTGTTTCCTTTGCCACCTCGTACCCAGACATTTCCCCGTGATTTAAAAATTCCACATAAATGGTCGCTTCTTGCCGAGTAAGATTAAATGCAATCAAATTTTCAATTAAAGTCGAAGTCATCAAAATTTTCCTTTTTTTGTGAGGAGCTTCCCTGCCAAAAGGCAGGTCGGGCTTTTCGGGGTTCCGCTCTCGCTCCATTCCTTGTTGCCTCGTTTTACTCACCAACAAGGAACGCTTCGCGCCCCTACAATCCCTAAGCCAGAATAGTGTTTCTGTTTGGAACTACTGTTTAAAATTACAAGGGGAATGGGAATATGTCAAGGGTGGAAAATCTAATAGCTGCAATCCTACGCCAATTTTTCTTTTTTTCTAATTACAAAATAATATGCAAAACACATAATTATTTGGCAGAAAGTTGCGATTGGTGTTGAAAGTCCAATTAAAAACAGATTTGTTTGAGGCAAACTTTTCATAATAAAAACCATTGGAATGCGAATTGCAATTCCGCCAATTAAGCCTTGAATCATTGTGAAAAAAGTTTTTCCCATTCCGTTGAAGTAGCCAACAAAACAGAACATAAATGATGTTAAAAATGTGTCGATTGCGTATGCTTTTAAGTACATGTGGCCGCTTACAATTACGTCCAAATCTTTAGAGAAAATGCTTGCAAGAATGTCGCCGCGGAAAAATGAAAAAGTCCCAATAAAACATGCCATTGCCAGCGAAATGCCAATTCCAGATTTTAGCGAAAGTTTTGCTCGTTTTAATAATCCTGCACCAATGTTTTGAGCAACAAAAGCACTCAAACTTTGTGAAATTGCAGAAGGAATGAGCATAATAAATCCGCAAACTTTTTCTGCAACGCCAACACCAGCGGACGCAATTAATCCCAAAGAATTTACAACTGTTTGAATAACTAAAAATGAAATTCCTACAAGAAAATCTTGCAATGCGATTGGAGTTCCAATTTTTAGTTCAATTCTTATAAAATATGAATCAAGTTTTATGTATTTTCTGTGAAAAATAAAAGGCAATTTTACAGTTTTTGATTTAGGGTTTATTACAAATCCTAAAAACGGACGAGTCAAGGCCTTGAGCAAAGCGTGCCTTGACCGTACGTATTTTTTTATAATTATCAACAAAGAAATAATTACGCTTAATGCTTGTGCCAAAATTGTTGCAAGGGCAGCACCAAAAGCTCCCAAATTAAAAACTGCAACAAAAATCAAATCTCCAATAATATTTACCACACAGGCAATAGCAACTGTAATAAGCGGAGTTTTTGAATCTCCAATTCCGCGGAAAATTGCTCCAAGCAAATTGTAAAAAACGATAAAAATTAATCCGGCCCCACAAACTTGAATGTAATGGCAAGTTTGAACAAAGGCTTCTTTTGGAGCGTGCATTAATGTTGCAAGTTGTTTTGTAAAAATGATTGTAAGTGCAGAAATTAAAAGTCCCAAAATCGAAAAAAGCACAATTCCAGTTCCAATTGCTTTTCCAGCATCGTCAGGTTTTCCTTCACCAATTTTTTGTCCAACAAAAACTGTAACGCCCATTGTAAGACCAATAATCAAACTTGTTAATGTGTGCAAAAGCATACTTCCTGTAGAAACGCCCGAAACATCTTGTGTTGTTCCAAACTGACCAACAACCAAAAGATCCACGCCGCCATACAAGGCCTGTAAAAACATTGCAAGCAAAACAGGAACTGCAAATTTTAAAAGAGTAGAAAGAACATTTCCCTGGGTCAAATTTTTTGCTTCTTGAACATTGTTTTCTTGCATAATTTTTTACTCCGCAACTTCTGCCTGATTATTTTTGATTGGTTATGATGGATATAGATGAAAAGTATTTTGTTCAGATTTGATAAAAATGTCAAGGATGAAGAAAGGAGGGTGAATTTTTACTGGAAGTTTATGGGCAGAGTTGTTAGGAACTTGCAGGGAGTCTCAATTGCTCATGCAGTAGATGCATGGTATAATCCAAATTGTAAGTTCTAAAAAAAAAGACTTTACCTTAGACAATTCAAAAACTTATTAAACTATAAGTACAGAATTTACAGGGACGTTTTTTGACACTGTAGGTGTGGTAGAATGAGGTATTTATGGAAAATATAAGGGGTTAGTGGTAAAATGAATAAACGAGGAAGAATATGAGTAAAGATCATAATGAAAAAACACGAGTTCAAATGCCTGCTTTAGTTCATCTTACACGATTAGGTTATGAATACATTGGAAAACTTTATCATATCGGAAAAGAAAAACAACAACAAAGAACTGCGGGAACAAGTTTTGATGAAGATACAAATATTCTTATAGCTGAATTCCAAAAAGCATTTTATCGTTTAAATCCAACAAAAAAAGAAGATTGGGCTTCTGTTTTTAGCGATATTCAAAAAGAATTAAACGATGATGATTTAGGAAAGCAATTTTATGAAAGGCTCACATCTGTTTCTCCATATAAAATAATTGATTTTGAAAATCCACAAAATAATGATTATTACTGTACAGCAGAATTTACTTGTAAAAATGGTGAAGAGGAATTTAGACCAGATATTACTCTTTTTATTAATGGACTTCCTTTGGTTTTTATTGAAGTAAAAAAGACAAACAATATTGGTGGAATGGTAGCAGAAGCAGACAGAATGACTTTTGATAGATTCCCAAACAAAAAGTTTCGACGATTTATAAATATTACACAATTAATGATTTTTTCTAACAATATGGAATATTCTGCAAAAAATGGAATAACTCCAATCGAAGGTGCATTTTATTGTACAGGAAGTCGCAAAAAAGCATTTTTTAATTGTTTTAGAGAAGATAATTTTTCAAATCAGCCAATACCTCCTTTTAATAACAATTATCCTTACAAACAAATTAATCAACAAATTGAAAAACAAATTCTTACTGATTTTAACTGCCAAGTAATAAAACAGTCTCCAGAATATCAAACAAATTTAGATACATATACTCCAACAAATAGAATAATTACTTCTATGTGTAGTCCAGAAAGATTACTTTTTATTCTTAAATATGGAATTGTTTACGTAAAATCAGAGCGAGAAGTTGATGGAAAAATAGAAATAACGGACCAAAAACATATTATGCGTTATCAGCAAATGTTTGCGGCTTTAGCGATTCGGGAAGCTTTAAAAAATGGTAGAAAATCAGGGATTGTTTGGCATACACAAGGTTCTGGAAAAACAGCTCTTTCTTATTATTTGACAAAAATTCTTACAGATTATTATGCAAATCAAAACAAGGTAACTAAATTTTATTTTATAGTAGATAGGTTAGATTTATTGGAGCAAGCAAAACAAGAGTTTGAAGCTCGTGGATTAACAATAAATACCGCAAATAGTAAATCTGAACTTATGGAGCAATTTCGAAACAATCAGAGTCAAGAAGGTTCTAGTGGAAAGTCAGAAATTACTGTAGTTAATATTCAAAAGGTTGAAGAAGATCATGAAAGAGTTTCTGTAAAAGATTATGCAACAAATTTGCAAAGAATCTTCATAATTGATGAAGCTCATCGTGGATACAAACCAGATGGATGTTTTCTTGCAAATCTTTTTAATGCGGATAAAAATGCTGTAAAAATTGCTCTTACAGGAACTCCTATATTAAAAGAAGAAAAATCTAGTTGTTCTGTTTTTGGTGATTATTTTCACGCATATTACTATGATAAGTCAATTTCAGATGGTTATACATTAAAAATTCTTCGGGAAGAAATAGAAACTTCTTATCGTAAACGATTAACTGAAGCATATCAAAAACTAGAAAAACTTGTTACAAAAGGCGAACTAAAAAAAGAAGATATTATTTCTCATGATTCTTATGTAAAAGAACTATTAAAATATATAATAAAAGATCTTGCTACATTCCGTGTTTTGCAAGGTGACCCAACTCTTGGTGGAATGATTATTTGTGAAACAAGTGAACAAGCTCGAAAATTGTATCAATATTTTGATGAAATTCAGAACGAACTAAAAGAACAAAAACTATTATCTTGTACATTAAAACCTGGTCTTATTCTTTATGATAGTGATGATAAAGAAATCAGAAAACAAATTGTCAAAGACTTTAAAAAGAATTTTACCATTGATATTTTGATTGTTTACAATATGCTTCTTACAGGTTTTGATGCACCTCGTCTCAAGCGACTCTATTTTGGGCGAAAGTTAAGAGATCATGGTTTGTTACAAGCAATTACTCGTGTAAATCGTCTGTATAATTCAGATTACGGCGAACAACGCTATGGAACAGTAATTGATTTTGCTGATATAAAAGCAAATTTTGATGAAATTAATAATAAATACATAAAAGAATTTCAAAAATTTAGTAGCGAAGAAGAAACTGGTGTAGAAAACCTTCCAG
>JAGARY010000073.1 GCA_017622055.1 Treponema sp.
CAATCAATTATGCCAGACAAAGATTTAGCAGAAAAAATTAACGCATTCAAAGCAAAAAAAGCTAAAATCACTGCAATTGCTGTTATGCTTTATATTATTGGAACAGCCATTTTTATTGGAATTCCTGGTGTTGCAGCACTAACACATAATAACAACATTGCATTATGTGGAATACTTGGATTAATCACTTTATTAATTTTTGTAGCCATTGCCACAGGATTATTAATTTTTGTAAATATGTCTGCACCACAAGAAATTATGCCTTACATTGCAGAAAAAGAAGATAACTGGATAGACAAAACAACTAAAAATGGTGCTTTAATTGGAATGATTAATGACATTTGTCCAATTTTAATTCTTGTAGCATATTTTATCATCTCTTTTACAACAAGAGCATGGCATACAACTTGGGTAATTTTTTTGTTAAACCCAGTTATTACAGCAATATTAAAAATTATTGCAAAATATGATGAAAAATAATTTTTGAGGTAATATTGTGAGTAATTTTACAGATTTTTATGAAAAAAATAGAAAACTAATTTTGCCAATACTTTGGATTTTTGCAGTTTTAATAATTGCTGTTATAATTGTAAAAAATAACTTTGGAAGCGACAGTTTTTCAAGTTTTGAAGATGACCAAACTTTGCAATCCATTGCAGAAGATGGAATCTACAATACATATTCCTTTAATGCAAACAAAATTGAAGATATTCAAATCTCTTTGGTAGCAGAAAAATTAACAGTTCAACCTGTAAATACAAATGAAATTACAGTTGAACTTTACGGAACATGGAGCAAAAAACTTGAACCAGAAGTTTCATACACAAATAACACATTAACTATTAAACAAAAACAAAAAAATGGAGTTAATTTACACAAAAGATCTGTTGTAGTAAAACTTCCATCAGAAAAAGTTACACAAAATACAATTACAAAAATCGAAAATGTTTCTGGTAGCGTTCAACTTTCAGATTTTGAAATGTCAAAATTAAATATTTCGAATGTTAGTGGATCTATAAAACTTAGTAATATTGTTTGTAAATCTTCTAATTTAGAATGTGTGAGTGGAAGCGTAAAAGTTGAAAATTGTAGTATTGATAGTGTAGAAATTGCTACTATAAGTGGTTCAATAAAAGCAGAAGGATATTTTGATGAATTGGATGCAGATGCTGTAAGTGGAAGCATAAAAGTACTAAATCAAAAAGACTTTACAAAAGATTCTAGTTTTTCTACAATTAGTGGTGCAATAACAATTGATTTACCATCAGACGCAAATGCTATAATTGATTGTTCATCAACTAGTGGTTCTGTTTTGTGTGAACATACAAACACAAAAGCAAAATCTGTGGATCAAAAACTTGGAAATGGAACTTACGAACTTGAAGCAAATAGCATGAGTGGAAGTATCAAAATTCAATAAATTGGAGGAGAAAAATGATTATTGTTTGGGGAATTGCCATTTTAGCTTTGGCACTTTTTTTAATTTCATCAATTATGAAAGGTCAAAATGTTTTAAAAACAAACAGATTTTTGTCTTCACTTTCAGATGATGATTTGTACAATACATTCACTTTTGAAATTAAAGATTTAGAAGATTTAAGCATAAAACTTATTTCAGAATCTCTTGAAATTCAAAAAACTGATGAACAAAACATTTCTGTAGAACTTTACGGAAGTTGGCACAAAGCAATTGAGCCAGAATTTTCTTGCAAAAATAATATGTTGATTATTGAACAAAATAAAAAAAACGCTTTGTACAATAGACTTGTTCGGGTAAAAGTTCCAAGTTCAATTATATCAAAAAACACAAACTTTAATGCTTCAATAGTTTCTGGACTTTTCAACATTGATAATTTTGATATAAACAGACTTAATGTTTCAAACGTTAGCGGCTTAATATTAATCAAAAACGTTATTTGTAATGAAACAAACACAAACAATGTAAGTGGAATTTCTAGAATTGAACAATGCAAAATCAATCAGGTAACTGCAGATTCTGTTTCTGGCTCAATTTATTTAGACGGTTCTTTTGATTCTGTAAATGCAAATGCTGTTAGCGGAGGTATTTCAGTTTCAAATAACATTGATTTTACTAAAGATTGTAATTTCAATGTTACAAGTGGTTCAATTTCAATTGATTTACCAGAAAACTCAAATGCATCTTTGAACTGTGCATCGTTTTCTGGAAGAGTTTCTAACGAATTTACAGGTTCAAAAGATAAAGCATTGAATGAAAAACTTGGAAATGGTTCTTACACATTAAAAGCAGAAAGTGTAAGTGGATCAATTTCTATCAACAAAAAATAAAATAATAGAAGGATTTATATGAAACAAATAATTAAAATATTTACATTATCATTACTATTTTTTGCTTCTTGTACAATGACTGTTGCAGAAGACATTGTAGCAAAAGAATATTTTGAAACAACTAATATTAGCAAAATTTCAACAGAATTAACTTACGAAAACCTAACAGTAAAAACTACAAATGGAAATGAAATCCTTATTGAAATTGCAAGTAACTATTCAAAAATGATTCCTGAATTTTATGTTGAAGATGATACATTTGTAATTAAATCTAAGAAAAAGAAATTTTGGAACGCTGGATATATTTGCAATGTTTATTTGTATTTACCAACAGATTTCTTTCCAACAACAACTGAATTAAACACTGCCAGTGGAGAAGTTTTCATTGAAGATTTAGAAACTGATGAATTAACAATAAAATCTGCCAGTGGCGATATTAAAGTGCTTTTTTCAAATGCTAAAGACAAAATAACTCTTTCTGCTGCCAGTGGAGAAATTGAATTTGAAACTGGAAACACAACAAAATTTTCTGCAAAAACAGCAAGTGGTGATATTTTAATAAAACAACTTACATCAAACGAAATTATATGCGACGCTGTTAGCGGAGAAATTACAACACAAGAAATTGAATGTGAATACTTATCTTGTGAAACTACAAGTGGAGACATTGACTGTAGCAAAACAGTTTGCCAATATTTTGACATAAAAGCTGTAAGTGGCTCTGTTGATTTAGAACTAGATAATCAAATTGAAGCCGAATCTTCAATCAAAACAACAAGCGGGTCTGTAGATTTAGTTGTTCCAGAAGATATGAACTTTGAAATTATTGCAAACTCATCATCTGGAAAATTCGAAGACGATATCAATGGTAGAACATACAGCCCAAGAGACAACTTTGAATCTAAATACAACGAAGGTGGTATAACAATTCTTATTGACACAACATCAGGAAGCATTGAATTAGAAAGCAACTAGATTTTTATATTGTAGAAAAAAAAAGACTTCAGAACTCAATCTGAAGTCTTTTTTTTATTCTAAATTATCTTTGTACGCGTCCGCTTCCGTCGCCACCAGCCAAAGTTTGAACTTCAGAAACGCTAACCATATTAAAGTCGCCTTCAATAGAATGTTTTAGACAACTTGCAGCAACAGCAAATTCAATTGTAGATTGATTATCAAAATCATTTGAACAAGCGTAAATTAATCCGCCACCAAAACTGTCGCCACCACCAACGCGGTCTACAATGTGCATTTTGTATTCTTTAGAAAAATAACTTTCCCCAGATTTTCCGTCGTAAAGCATACCAGCCCACAAATTATCATTTGCAGAAAGAGAAGTTCTTAAAGTAATTGCAACTTTTTTGAATCCAAAACGTTCTGTAAGTTTTTTTGCAACTTCTTTGTACCCATCTTTATTCAATTTTCCACTTGTAACATCAGTTGCTTCAGATTTAATTCCAAAAACATCATTTGCATCTTCTTCGTTAGAAATACAAACATCAATATATTTACAAAGTTCTCCCATCACTTGGCCTGCTTTTTCTTTTGTCCAAAGCTTTTTGCGGTAGTTCAAATCACAAGAAACTGTAATTCCTTTTTCGCGAGCTTTTTTACAAGCTTCCAAACAGATTTCTGCAACATTGTCCCCTAAAGCAGGAGTAATTCCTGTAAAATGGAACCAAGAAGCACCTTCAAAAATTGCATCCCAATCAAAATCTTCTTTTGTTGCAAGTGCAATTGAAGAACCAGCTCTGTCATAAATTACTTTTGATGGACGCTGGCTAGCACCTTTTTCCAAATAATAAATACCAACACGAGGCCCACCGCGAGTAATAAAACTTGTGTCCACACCAAAACGACGCAAAGAATTTACAGCAGCCTGACCAATTTCGTGAGTTGGCAATTTTGTAACAAACGCAGTTTCAAGCCCATAATTTGCCAAAGAAACAGAAACATTTGCTTCACCACCACCAAAAGTTGCCCCATAATTTCGGCCTGAACAAAACGATAATAACCTTCAGGCGCCAAACGCAACATAATTTCACCAAAAGTAACAATTTTTCCCATTTTATTTCTCCAATATTCAAATTCTGAATTAAGAATTCAGTAATTTATTTTTTTCACTGTAAAACATTTTAGTTCTCACAGCCCATCTTTTTCACATTCATATTTTTTAGGGGAAAGCCTTCCCCTGTCTCACATTCACAAACTAAGTTTGTGCTTGTTCGCCACCCCTTCTAGCGCAACGCCCGGCTTTCTCTTGTATTTTGCGTTAGCAAAATACAAATCCGTGTGGCACAAACTCTCCCTTGCGCCACTTTCATCTTTCTAGATTGCCGCGTCGCTTCGCTCCTCGCAATGACATAGCATCAACATCACTTTACTTCGCTCCTCGCAATGACATAGCATCAACATCACTGCGAGACCTTTTGGTCGTGGCAGTCCATTCTTCATTTTCTCTGAATTCCAAATTCTGAATTCTGAATTTTTCCTAATTCTTCATTCATAATTAATTTCTTATTTCTTTTACAATTTCAGCAGCTTCTTTTGTGAGTTTTTCAATTTCGGCAAAGTTGCCTGCGTTGATTAAATCTCCTTTTACCATCCAGCTGCCACCACATGCCAAAATTTTGTCACACATTAAATACTCACGAACATTTGAAGTGCTAATTCCGCCAGTTGGCATAAATTTCATCATTGTGTAAGGTGCAGCCATTGCTTTTATCATTTTTAATCCACCAGCGTTTTCTGCAGGGAAGAATTTTACAACATCAAGACCAAAACCTAAAGCCATTTCCAATTCAGTTGGAGTCATAATTCCAGGAGTAATTGGATAACCTTTTTTAAGACAATATTCCACAACTTTTGGATTAAATCCAGGGCTTACAATAAATTTTGCACCAGCTCCAACTGCACGATCCACTTGTTCTGTTGTTAAAACAGTTCCAGCCCCCACAAACATCTGTGGAAACTTTTTAGAAATTGCAGCAATAGAAGCTTCTGCCGCATCAGTTCTAAAAGTAACTTCCGCACAAGGAAGTCCACCATTTATCAAAGCCTGAGCCAAA
>JAGARY010000074.1 GCA_017622055.1 Treponema sp.
ACATTCAATTTCGTATTCGTCCTTTATCATGCGCAATTCTTTTACATATTCGTGGGCACCGTGTTCTGTACATCTGCATTGATACATATTCAAGGCATCTACAAATCTTAAATATTCAGGATAAGTGAGAGCTGTTGGTAATTCTACTTTATCTGAACATTTATGACTTCCTCCAAGATTTAAAGCGGCTTTTGTAGCATCAATATCTTTGCATTTGTATCTTGTAAAAGGAATTAATTTATCAAAAATTGCGTTTTGCTTTGCAAGGTTTTCATCCCATGGAATTAAAATGCTGTAGCCATCAGAAAAAATTAATAAAATTGCATCAGATGGATGTCCAGAAAAATAGTTTACAGCAGGATCTCTATGTTCTTCGTTATCAATAAAAACGCAACAACCTAAATTTTCTTCATACATAAAATATGTTAGATTTTGGATTCTATTTTTAAAAATTTCTTTCATTTGTTCATTTGTTCGTTGTGTCATAAAAATCCTCTTTGTGTTTTTTATAAAAAAGTAAGAATTATCTTCTTTTGATTTTTCGTAAAATTACAATGGCAATTTCATCTTTTGTTATAATCAATTCAATTACGCCAATTGTAGCAAAAATCAAAAAGTTGATTAAAATTGGCATTCCTTGTGAAATCATTTTTCCGTAGTTTTCAAATGCAGAAATCCAAATTGGATTTAATAAATAACAAGGAATTACTGCAACAACAGATAAAATAATAATTTTTACTATATAAAGCAATGTTTTTTTTGTAATATTTTTTGTATCAAAACTGTTCATTTTTTTCATAAAAATAAACAAAAAGATTGTGTTTACTAAACTTGCCAAAGACAATGCCAAAGCAATTCCGTTTCCTTTCATAAAGATTACTAAAACTAAAGCCAAAATGATATTTGCAATAAAACTAATGATTCCGGCCATTGTTGGAAGTTTTGTGTTTCTTTGGGCGTAAAAAGCAGGAGAAATAATTCTGTTTAAAGCAATAAACAAAAGTCCTGCAATATGAAATCTAAATTCACCTAAAGTTAGCATTACAGAATTGTCGTCAAAACTTTTTGATTTATACAAAAGTGTAATCATTTCTTTTCCGTTTACAAAAGAAAAAAATGTAACTGGAATAGAAATTAAAATCATAATTTTTATTGCCTGAACTAGCATTGAATTAAAATCTTCCCATTTTTCTTCATTTGCCAACCCAGACAAATCTGGCAAAATTACAGTTCCAATTGAAACTGCAAAAATTCCCAAAATTAATTCCTGAAGTCTTAAACTGTATTGCAAACTAGAAGCAATTCCTTCGCCAGTTCTTGTTGCCAGGGAAGTTGAAACTAAATCATTTAATTGATAAGCAGCCATTCCCAAAATTGTAGGTACAATTAAAGCAATTACTTTTTTTGTTCCAGGATTTGAAAAAGTCTTTTTTAAAGATGTAAAACAGATTTTCCAGCCAGTTTGTTTTATGAATGGCCACTGGAACAATGCTTGAATACACCCACCAAGAATTACGCCAATAGACATTGCTCTTGCAGGATTTTCTGTGTATGGAGCCAAAACGTAAGTTGCAATAATTACAACTGCGTTAAATAAAACTGGTGTGAATCCTGATGGAGCAAAAATTTTACAACCGTTAAGAATTCCTTGAAAAAAGGCTGCCACAGAAATTACAAAAAGATAAGGAAACATTATTCTAGTTAAAATTGTGATTTCATTTTTTTGAAGCATCCAATATTCAAGTTGGGCTGCGTAATCTGCGGCATTTACATCAACAGGTTTTTTACAAAATATTAAAGTGATAAGTGGAGTGATAATAATTCCAACCACCACAACCACCGCTGTTAAAAAAGACACTAACGTAAAAGTGGCCGCCAAAAATTCTTGGGTTTCTTTTTTGTTTTCGTCAGAATCGCCCTTTGAAAGATAGTTTTTAAAAGTTGGAATAAAAGCAACCGAAATTGCGTTTTCTGCAAAAAGTCTTCTAAGAAGATTTGGAATCATGAACGCTGTAGAAAAAGCGTCGGCATACATACTTGTTCCTAAAAAAGATGCTTTTGTCATCTCGCGAACAAGGCCCATAATTCTAGAAGCAAAAGTCATTAAAGAAAGAATAAGACCAGACTTTACAAGAGATTTTTTTTCTTTACCCATAAACAAAAAGAATATATCAGAAATTGAATAAATTCAATGAGGACTTTTTGCTGTTTTTTAGGAAGATGATTTCGCTTTGAAGTGACTTACCCCAGATTGTAAGGGCTTTAGTTCCAAAAGATTTTGAAAAATCTTTTGGAATGAGCGATTAGCGAACCCTGAAAAGCTGGAAATGTAGAAGTTTTGGAGAGCGACTTGTTATTTTATTTAGTATATGATGAGATTTGGTTCTGAAAAAAAACTAGTTTTGTAAGCAAAACTAGAGGCGTCGCAGAAAAAATCTATATGTTAAAAATATTATGTTAAGCGACGCCATAAATAGACATTTTAATAAATTCAATATATAATTTGTAGTTATGAAGAAAAAATCCGTATTATTATTAAGTTCAATTTTTGTGCTTTTTGTTGGACAAACTTTTGCACAAAATATTACAACTGCTAGTGCTTACTTTAAAACTATTTCTGAATATTACGCAGGTTTAAAAGATTACGAAGTTGATTTTGAATTAAAAGTTGACGAACAAGAATCTGCTGGAAAAATATCATATAAAAATCCTGATTTATTAAGAATGGATTACACAAATCCTGAAGAGCAAGTAATTGTTTTTAATGG
>JAGARY010000075.1 GCA_017622055.1 Treponema sp.
CTCTATTCTTTATGAGATTTTCTTACATTATTCCATTTGGATTTTTAATTTGTTTTGGAGTGATGATTAATGGCATTTCGGGAGCGTTTTCTGCTCTTAGAATGTTGATTCGTCAACTGAAAACAAAATAAAAAAACGCGGGAAGATTGTCGTACTTGATACGACAATCTATTTTACGTTTCCAATAAAGTATTTTTTCTTACCACGTCTAAAGATGATGATTTCGCCTTCAATTGCCATGTCTTTTGTAATTGTTGCAGTTTCATCGTTGATGATGTTTCCGTTTACGCTGATGGCGTTTCCTTTGATGAATTCGCGAGCTTCACGTTTTGAACTTGCAATTTTGTTGTTTACAAGAACATCAACAATGTTGCCTTCTTCTGTTAAATCAAACGAAGGAACACTTCTCATTCCAGATTTGATGTCTTTTACAGAAAGTCCGTTGAAATCACCTTTGAACAATTTTTCGCTTACCAAAACTGCGTTGTCTGCTTCTTCTTTGCCGTGAATGTCTTTTACAACTTCCCAAGCAAGTGTTTTTTGCGCAATACGAGTTTCTGGAGCTTCCAATTGTTTTGCGTAAACTTCTTCAATTTGTTCTTTAGAAAGGAAAGTAAATACCTTTAAGTATTCAAGAACTTTTGAATCATCAGAGTTAATAAGATATTGATAGATTTCGTAAGCAGAAGTTTTTTCTTTATTTAACCAAAGAGCGTTTCCTTCTGATTTTCCAAATTTTTTACCAGTTGAGTCCAAAATTAAAGGCATTGTAAATGCATAAGCTGGTTTTTCCAAAACTTTACGAATTAAATCTACACCAGTTGTAATGTTTCCCCATTGATCGCTTCCGGCAACTTGCATAATACAATTTTTTTCTTGGAACAAGTGTAAGAAATCATAACCTTGCAAAAGCATGTAAGAGAATTCTGCAAAAGTAATACCTGTTTCCAAACGTCTACGAATAATATCTTTGTCTAACATGTAGTTTACGTTGATGTATTTACCAATGTCACGCAAGAAGTTTAAGAAAGTGTAATCTTTCATCCAATCGTAGTTGTCTACAAGTTCTGCACGATTGTCTAAAAGACGGTCAATTTGGTCATGAATGCCTTTAATATTTTTGTTTACAGTTTCTTCAGAAATTATTTCGCGTTCTGCTGTTGGTCGTGGGTCTCCAATGCGTCCTGTTGCTCCACCACAAAGCAAAATTGGGTGATGGCCTGCATTTGCCAAGCGTTTTGCCATACAAAGAGATGAATAATGACCAATGTGTAAAGAATCTGCAGTTGGGTCTGTTCCCCAATAAAATGTAAATGGTGTTCCATCAAGAACTTTTTGCAATTCTGATTCTTCACCAGCAATGTCTTTAATAAGTCCACGCCATTTTAAGTCTTCAAACAATGTCATATAATACCTCTTTTTTGAATGTATGTAATTTTGAGATGAATCTGTATAAAAAATTGATTTTTTTTGAAAAAAAAAGCGATTATCTTTCGCGGAAAATAATTCTACCTTTGTTTAAATCATAAGGAGAAAGTGCAACTTTTACACTGTCACCAGGAACAATTCTGATGTAGTGTTTGCGCATTTTTCCCGAAAGGTGTGCCATAATAATGTGTCCGTTTTTAAGTTCTACACGGAAAGTTGTGTTTGGAAGTGCTTCTTTTACAATTCCTTCTACTTCAATAGCTTCTTCTTTTGCCACTTGAATTCTCCAAAAAAAAAATAAAAAATAAGTTGTGTTATTCAGAATTTAGAATTATATTATTATATATTAATTTTATATAATTTTCAATAATCAGAAAAATTGATACGGGGGAATATAAGATATGGATGCAACATTCATTGAAGAAATGAAAAATAATTTGTTGGCACAGAAAGCTGAAATTTTAAAATCTTTGGAAATTCAAAGTGAAGATATGAAAGAATTAATCAAAACTGTTGAATCTGGAGATGAAGCTGATGTGGCTTCTGATGCAATAGATAGAACTTTGTTAAATGCTATGGGAGCACAAGATGCAAATAGATTGCAACAAATTAATAATGCTTTAGATAGAATCAAACAAGGTCGTTATGGATTCTGTTTGGAATGTGGTGCAGAAATTAGTCAACCACGTCTTGAAGCACTTCCTTATGCATCTTTGTGTATTGATTGTGCAAGCGAATCTGAAAGAAGAGGATTCTAGATTTCTAGAATTTAAATTAAATCTTTACGCTTACAAAAGAGCCGGAATCAGGATAGTGGATTTCTTGATAGCCGGCTTTTTTTATGTATTCAATGGCTTTGTCAAATGCACAATCAATTGTTTCTATGTTGTGAGAATCTGAATTAATCATTACTGGAATTCCGTTGTCGTGAATAATTTGCAAAAACTGTTCTGAAGGATAAAAACTTTGCATTGCACCTCGGCCAATTGCGCCTGTATTAATCTCTGCAATTACGCCAGCTTTTGCTGCCGCCTTTGCCGTTTTTTTAAGTTCTTCTTTGTACCAACTTTCGTTTTCATCAAAAAGTTTTAAGTCGGCGTTGCGTTTTCTAAATAAATCAGGATGGCCCCAAATATCAAAATCTCCATGTTCAAGCATAAAACGTTGAGCTTCAAAATAATCACAAACAGCTTGTTTTCCGTCTCCGTTGTACAAAATATCTACGCCACGTTGTACACGTTCTGCTTTGTGATCCATTGTGTAGTGGCCTTTTGAAGTTGCAATGTAGTGAACAGAACCAATCAAATAATCAGGTGCAAATTCTTTGTATAAATCTTTGCTTGGAATTGTAAGAGTTGGGTAATAGTCGGCTTCAAAACCAAATTTAATCGTAATTTTATCTTTGTATTTTTCTGCAAGGTCACGAATTGTTTTTACATAAAGAGGAATTTCTTTTGGACCAATGTGCCATTTGCCGCCAAAAGGAAACATACTGTGATCAGAAAAACCAAGAATTGTAAAACCTTTTTTAATGGCAGATAAAATCATTTCTTCTGGAGTGTTGTCGCCATCGCTAAAAACTGTGTGAGTGTGAAAATTGATTTTTTGATTCATTTTGTTTCCTTTTTTTAATAACTTTTTATTGATTCAAAATTGAAAAAATCTTTTGAGTAATATCGTTTGGTTTTTGTGGTTTTATCATAAACGCTTTTGCACCAGCCAATAAAATCTTCTTAACAGATTCTTTTGGCAAATTTTGAGAGTAAACTAAAATTGGAGGTGCTTTTATTTGCTTTTGAATGTGTTGCAATAGTGAAAAACCTGTTTGATCTGGTAAAATTACGTCTAAAATAACTAAAGTGAATTTGTCATTTTGATAGTTTTCTATGAAATCTTTGCTGGAAGTAAAACAGAAAACATTTGAACCAATGTCTTCTAAAACTTGTTTTAAGAACGCTGTTGATTTTAAATCTGCGTCAACAATTGCAATATTTAACAATGATGCTTGTTTTATGCCAGAAGATGTTTTTTCATTTGAGTCTGTAAAGAATCTGGTGTCAACTGGGGCTGTAGAAGTTTCAAATCCATGAGAAGGTAAAATAATCTTATCTGTAATCAAATCTGAAACACTAGAAGTGTAAGTTGTGTCTACTACATCATTTAAAATATTTGTTAAATCTGGGGATATTTCAAATTGAGAATAATCTGGATGCCCGTCAAGAAAATCTTTTAAAAATGGACTGAAAGAAAGAAGTTTTACATTTTTTTCAGAAACATTTGGACAAGCCAAAATATTATCAAAAAGATATTCCAAGTTATAGCCGTCTGTAAAATTTAAATCCAAGCCTGTAATCATCAAAATAATTTTTGGAGATTCCAATTCTTCTTTTTGAATGATGTCTGTTAATCTAAATTTTAATAACGAAATTTTATCTCGGTTTAAGGCTTGTGCTAATTCTATGAAAATAAGGTCTTTGTTGCGGTGAATATCCATAATAGAAGGGGTAGAATCTATTGAAAGTGGAGTGTGTAAGATTTTTCCAATTGATTCAAAGAAAATATCAAACTGAACAGGTTTTGCAAAGTATTTTACAACTCCATATTTTGCCAAAGATGCAGTGTAAGATTTTGATAAGGAAGTTCCAGTAACAACAATTGGAATTCTAGAAACTGTAAAGTCATCGGCTTTTTTTTCTAAAAATTCCATTTCTTCTGTGGAATCTTCTGTTAAATCTAGGATAATCAAATCTGGAAAAACAGAGGTCATTGATGTATACAAATCTCTGTTATCTTGCATAATTACAACTTCAATTTGGTCATCAGTAAGCTTTTGCTTAAGAAATTCTCTAAACTGAATGTGACTATCAATAATTAATACCTTTTTCATAGCAAAAGAATTATATCATACTATTGTAGAAAAATAAATCTGATTTTTTTTATTGCCGAAAATCCTTTTTTTTTATATCTTAATGTATTGATAATATATTAATTTTTGAGGTATTAAAGAATGGCAAAACAGTTATTGTTTAGTGAAGATGCTCGTAAAAAATTATTAAGTGGTGTAGAACAGATTTCTAAAGCTGTAAAAGTTA
>JAGARY010000076.1 GCA_017622055.1 Treponema sp.
CATTACAACAATATTCTACTTTCAAAAAAACTAACTAAAAATGAATTAGACTTTTTAGCAAATAAAAAACAAATCAAAATTGGAACTCTAAAAAGTAATCTTCCCTTTTCTGACCAAAATGAAGAATCACAAAAACCAGTAGGAATTGTAGTTGATTGGATTTCTCACTTAAAAAATACATTAGGATTATCAGAAATTAATTTTCAATACGCATTTTTTTCAAATCAAGAAGAATTAGAAGATGCAATTTTAGAAGATACGGTAGATATAATTTTTCCAGTTTCTGCAAAAACATCAAATAAAAAAAATCAAATTATGTATTCCGAACCATTAATGATGATTTCCTATAACCTAATTTACACAGGAAATTATGATCCGAATAAAATTAACAAAATTGCAGTTCCAGATAATCAACTTGAATCTGAATTTGTAAAATATTATTTTCCACAAGCAAAAATTATTACTTGCGACTCCCGAAACGATTCATTAAATTTAATTCTTTCAAAACAAGCTGATTCTGCAATTTTAAACACATACAAAACAAATAAGTATTTATCAAATTATAAAAAATTTGAAACTTTAAAATATTCTCAATTACAAGAAAATACATTTGCTCAATTTGCAGTAAACAGAAAAAATAAAGATTTATTGATGATTTTGAACAGAGGAATTTATTTAATTCCACAAACTGTTACATTAGGTTTTATTTCTAAAAATGCATCCCAAGATTCCATTTCTTCTTTAGAAGAAATCTATTGGAACTACAAAAATCTATTTTTAGGAATTACTTACTTCTTTATTTTTTCTACAATAATCATTTTAATTCTTTTGTATAATAGAAAACAATTACAAATTGCAAATATAAAAGCAGAAGCAGCAAACAAAGCAAAAAGTTCATTTTTGCTAAACATTTCTCACGATATTCGCACACCTATGAATGCCATAATCGGTTATACAAACATGGCAAAAAAATACATAGATAACAAACAAAAAGTTTCGGAATATCTTAACAAAGCGCAAATTTCAAGTGAACATTTATTATCTTTAATTAGTGATGTTCTTGATATGAGTAAAATTGAAAATGAGTCAATTACAATTGAAGAAAGTCCAGAAAATATTATTGATAGTCAAAAAGAAATAATTGATATTGTAAAACAAAGTGCTGCTAATAAACATATAAACTTAAAATACAATTTTACTTCCATATTAAATCCAAATATTTACATGGACAAACTTCATGTAAACAGAATTGCATTAAACATTTTAAGTAATGCCATAAAATATACAAAAGAGGGCGGAACAATTTCTTATTCAATAGAACAATTAGAAAAAACTAAAGAAAATTCCGCTTCTTTTATTTTTACAGTTCAAGACACAGGAATTGGCATGAGTGAAGATTTTATTTCGCATATCTTCGAAGCCTTTGAAAGAGAATCTTCATCAATTTCAAGTAAAATTCCAGGTTCTGGGCTTGGAATGGCAATTACAAAAAATCTAATTGATTTAATGAAAGGAAAAATTGTAATTCACAGTGAACTTGGAAAAGGAACTACTGTAATTTATCAATTAACATTTAGGTTGCAATCAGAACACAATACATATAGACAAAAAACAATTCAAGATACATCAATTTTTTCAAAAAAACGTGTTCTTTTGGTTGAAGACAATCCTTCAAATAGAGAAATCACAAGAGATATGTTAGAATCAATAGGATTTACAGTGGATGAAGCTAACGACGGTGCTATTTGTGTAGATAAAATAAAAGAACATTCACCTGGATTTTTTGATTATATTTTGATGG
>JAGARY010000077.1 GCA_017622055.1 Treponema sp.
AGATTTCTAAGGATTTATTAAGTACTTGTTATAATGGCTTTTCAGATGAAGAAAAAGAAGCCACTTTAGAATTGCTTAAACGTATATACAATAACTTTGCTTGACATTTGTTTTATATACAACTATATTTAGCTTAGAACTGAATTTGACTGTTATTAATTAAATATTTTCACAAATTGAGTTTTATCTTTACTCTTAAAGAGGCTAATATGAAAAATAAAAAATTTTTTTTACCCATTGCATTTTTTCTTTCCCTAATTTTTATTTTTACAGGGTGCAATAAAAAAAACGAAAAAGACACAATATCAGTTGCAGTTTTTGTTCCAGGAATCATGGCTGATAGTCCTATATATAATATGCTAGCACAGGGAGTAACTTCCGCAGTAGAAGAATATAATTCAAATGTTGAAGATGAAAAAAAAGTCAACATTACAATTTTAGAAGCTGGAACAAATCAGGCAGAATGGGCTTCAAAAATAACAGCTTTAGCAGCTTCTGAATTACACGACGTAATTATTTCTTCAAACCCTGCTTTGCCAGACATAATTGCTCCTTTAACAGTTCAGTTTCCTAAGCAGAAATTCATTATACTGGATGCCTTTTACGAAGGTAACAAAAGTATTGCTACAATTCGATACAATCAACGGGAACAGGCATATCTTACTGGCTATATTGCCGCTTTGATTTCTACAGCTAATACAGAAGATTTGCCCTTTGCCAACCCAGAACCAAAATTAGGTTTTATTGCAGCTCAAGAATATCCCGTAATGAACGAAATACTGCTTCCTTCTTTTATAGAAGGAGCTAAAGCAGCTAATCCTGATAGTTCCGTAGAATTTAGAATTGTAGGAAACTGGTACGACGCAGCAAAAGGTGCAGAATTGGCTAAAGCACTATATAAAGAAGGGGTAGATGTAATTTTGCCAATTTGTGGTGGTGCTTCTCAGGGAGTTATTTCTTCAGCTAAAGATTTAGGTTTTTACATTACATGGTTTGACGACAACGGATTCAGTAAAGCACCTGGATATATTGTTTCTTCTTCTGTAATGGCACAAGAAAGAATGGCAAAAGAAATTACTTTGCGTTTTTTAGATGGTTCTTTAGAATTTGGCAAAGCAGAAACAGTTGGAATCCCAGAAGGTTATGTAGATTTTGTCCAAGATGATTCATTGTATATCGAAACTGTTCCGGCAGATATTCGCCTAAAAATGAAGAACCTTGTGAATTCAATTAAATCCGGGCAACTTTTATTACCTTCACCGTGAAAACAATTAGATTAGATAATATTTCTAAATACTTTGCAAATAAAGTTGTTCTAAAAAAAGTGTCATTAGTTCTAAAACAAGGAACTATTCACACATTGCTAGGTGAAAATGGGGCAGGAAAAACCACATTAGCATCTATCCTTTGTGGAAAACAAAAACCTTCTTCTGGGCAAATTTATGTAGAAAATAAGCTTTCCTCTTTCAGTTCGCCTTTAGATGCCTTAGAAAAAGGTATTTCTATTGTTCACCAACGACCTGTTTTTGTAGACAACTTAACTTTGTGGGAAAACATTGTTTTAGGCTTTGAACCTGTTCATTCACCCAAAATTCTTGGTTTGATTAATAGAAAAAAAGCATTTAAGGATATTTCTTTACTGTTAAAAAAATATAATATCGGGTTAAATTTAGATATCACAAAAAAAGCATATGGATTAGGTGCCGATGGTATTTTTTTTATATCTTTCTTGGCTGCTTTGTATCAAAACCCAAAATTTCTTTTGTTAGACGAACCTTGTGCTGCCTTAGACGAAATTCAACGTAAAAATTTTTATAGTTCTCTAAAAAAACTTACTGCAAATGGTTTAGGCATATTAATTATAACCCACAATATTTCAGAAGCTTTAGAATATTCCGACCTAGTTTCCGTGTTGAAAAAGGGTGAATTAGTTTACCATGGTATTCCAGAAGAAAAGGAGGTGAATAAAGCTTTATTACCAGTTTCAACTTTTTCAGAACGAAAAAATATTTCTTTTAAAACTTCTAAAACACCTATTTTTTCTGTTACGGACTTATTCGCAAGACCAAAATTCGATCCAGCTCTGTTTAATTTATCTTTTTCAGTTTATGGTGGCGAAATCTGTTTAATTAAAGGACAGCAAGAAAGTGGCATGAATACTTTGGAAAATATTATTACCGGAATGTATGATGATAAATGCCAAGGAGTATTTTCTTTTGGAACAGAAAAACCTATTGCAATACAAAAAATTACACCACAAATAATTCGCCGCTTTGGCACAGGAATAATTCCTTTCAATAGAGTTTTTCGCGGTTCAAACCCAGATTTAATGGTGGAAGAAGTAGCTGGTATTTACGAAGCTCCATCCGAAATAAAAAATGTTGCCGAAAAAATCATTGCAGA
>JAGARY010000078.1 GCA_017622055.1 Treponema sp.
ATTTGCCAAACGATATCTAATTTGAAGTTCAGTTTGCTCATTTACATTTTCCAATTTTAAAGCAATTGAATAATCTTGAATTGCAGTTTGAAAATCTTTTACTCTTTCATGCATTTTTCCAGCTTCCAAACAAGATTGGGCCCCAAATTGAGCATTAGGACGTAAATGCATAAATATTTTTAAAGCTTTGTCTCCCATTCCACATTCAGTCATAGAAATTGCAGCAAAGAACAATAATTGTTTATCATCTGGCTTATCATCTAAAACCCGCTTTAAAAATGGTAAAGCTTCTTTATATTTTTTCATTTGATAAAAACATAAAGCAATAAATTCCATAACTTCAATATTTTCAGGTTTAATTAATTTTGCTTTTCTAAAACAAACAATTGCTTTATCAAATCCGCCTTTTTTATACAAAGCCTTACCCAAATAAAAATTTGCATCAAAAGATTCAGGCTCTTGCTTCATTGCAGACATCAAAACATTTAAAGATTCATCAATTTTATCAAGTTCAAAACAAGCAATTCCATAATATAGAGTAACAAACGCTCTATTGATTCCAATTTGAGTTGTAGAAAGTTCAAATAATGTTTTATAAATGCCGTAAACTTTATCCCAATTTTTTTCTTCATAATAGATTTTTCCAAGCAATTCCAACGAAGGAACATGTTTTGGGTCATGAGATAATTTTTTTTCAGCTTCTCTAATTATTGAAGATTTTCCTTTTTTTTGTATTTTGTCAGAAACACCTTTTTCTTTTTTCCCTTTTGGAGAACCTTTTATTCCCATCAAAATAACTAAAACAAGAGCGGCAACAATAATCGCAATTAAAACAGAAACAATCATACTATTCGTACCCTATATTATTAATTTCTAATTTTGATTTCCTATTTTTTTAATTTTTTTCCAACCATATCTGCAATTCTTTCCATTGCAATCTTTAATTTATTAATATCAGTTGCATAACAACAACGAATAAATCCTTCACCACCGTCCCCAAAACAAGTTCCAGGAACAACAGCAACATTATAATTTTGAATTAATTCAGTTGCAAATTCTTCAGAAGTCATGCCAGTTGGTCTAATATCTGGGAACATATAAAAAGCACCTTCAGGTTCAGTACAAGGAAGCCCCATTTCAATAAATGCTTTATGCATTAGATTTCTACGTTGTTGATAACTAACACGCATTTTTTCAACTTCGTCCCAAGCGTGACGCAAAGCTTCTGCAGCAGCATACTGACTAAAAATTGGAGGACAAATTGAATTATAAGCGTGAAGTTTACAACATTGAGTAAGCAAATCGTTTGGAGCTGCAATATAACCAATGCGCCAACCAGTCATAGCAAAAGATTTAGAAAAACCATTAAAAATAATAGCGTAATCTTTCATTCCGTCAAACTGACCAATTGAAACATGTTTACGATTATCGTACAAAAGTTCACAATAAATTTCATCACTCAAACACCAAATCTGATGTTTCTTTACAACTTCTGCAATTTTTTCCAATTCATCAGCAGGAATAACACGCCCCGTAGGATTACTTGGAGAACAGAACATAACTGCTTTTGTTTTTGGAGTACAAGCAGCTTCAATTTGTTCAGCAGTTGGATAAAATCCATTTACACTTGTATCAAGGTGAATTACTTTTGCATCACACAAAGCAGCCAAAGGTTGATAGCTAACATAACAAGGTTCACAAACAATAATTTCATCACCAGGATTCAAAATTGAACGCAAAACCAAATCCAAAGCTTCCGAAGCCCCAATTGTTGGCAAAATTTCAGTTTGAGGATCATAATACAAATTAAAACGTTCCAAATATTTAGAAACTTCTTGTCTTAATTCAATTAAACCCCAGTTAGAAGTATAAGAAGTGTGACCTTTTTCCAAATGATAAAAAGCTTCTTCCCGAACAACCCAAGGAGTTGAAAAATCAGGTTCCCCAACACCAAGTGAAATAATATCATCATGTCCAATACAAAGTTCAAAAAATTTACGAATTCCTGATGGCGGAATATCAACCATTTTACTAGAAAATTTATCTATTCTGTTATTCATATAATATCTCCAATTTTTTTATTAGGTGGGGGAAGTCTCCCCCTCGCTCCAAAGTCCTCGCACATACGTGCTGCGGGCTTTTCCGCTACCCCCTCTGACAGCAAGATATAAAGATAAGCTAAAAATTGCAGTGCAATTTTTTTAACGCTTTTCTATTAAGCACCGGCCGCCAGCGGCCTTACACACCCCGCAACGCCCCGATAAATCGGGTCAGGCCGCTCTTATGAAAGTATTTTGCGTTAGCAAAATACAAATCCGTGTGACAACATCTCTTAATTCTTAATTCATAATTCTGAATTCTTAATTACCTTACGCTTGCACACCTTCTCTGCGGTCACGTTCATCTTCTACGTAAACAATATCATTTTCTTTGTAAGTTTTTAAAACAAAGTTTGTTTTTGTAGAACGAACTCCTTCTAAAGTTGAAAGTTTTTCACTAACAAACAAAGCAACATCTTTTAAGTTGTCTCCTTCAATCAAAACTTTCAAATCATAACCACCACTCATCAAATACAAAGATTTTACTTGTGGGAATCTATAAATACGGTCTGCTAATGCATCAAAACCGTGTTCTCGTTGTGGCTGAACTTGAATCTGAATTTCCGCCACAACTTTGTCCTTGGCGACTTTATCTTTTTCAGGGTTTACAATGGCCGCGTATTTTAAAATTACTCCGTCGTCTTCTAACTTCTTAATAATCTCTTGAACTTCTGCAACAGTTTTTTTTGTCATAGCAGCAATATCTTCTGCCGACAAACGTGCATTTTGACGCAATAAATCTAAAATTTCATTCATTTTGCTACCCCAAAATATTTATTTTTTTGTGATAATAAAATCACGTTATTACTATATATTACTATTTATTCCTGACTTTTACAATTCATATTAATCAATATAACCGCTATAAATATCATTACAATTCCAACAAGTTTTACAACATCAATATTTTCTTTCCAAATAAAAATCCCAATTAATGAGCCAATCAAAGGTTCTACCGTCACTAAAATTGCAGCTTTTCCAGTTTCCAAGCCAGAAAGTCCAAAAGTGTAAAAAATGTAAGGCAAAACTGTGCAAAAAAATGCTATTCCAATCATAAAAAAAGCCGAAGAAGGTGTAAAATTAGGAATAACTTTAAAAACATTACAAAATGGAAGCAAACTTAAACTAGAAAAAACAAAAGTATAAAAAGTCACTGTTAAAGGTTTATATTTTTTTAGAGCAAATCTTGAAAAAATTGAATACAAAGCATATCCAAATCCTGCACATAATCCAATAAATAAACCTTTTGCACTTAGATGATTTTCTCCACCAATCCCAGTTACAAAAACGCAGCCAACAAAAGTTAAAATCAAGGCAAATAATTTTACTTTTGTGATTTTTTCCTTAAACAAAATTGCAGATAAAATCAAAATAAAAATTGGAGATGTATATAACAAAATTACAGCAACAGATGCTCCACTTTCCAAAATAGTAAAAAAATAACAAAGTGAAAAAAACGTTAAACTAATTACCCCAGTTCCAACAAACATCCAAATATCTTTTAATTTTATTTTCAACAAACTTCTGTCTTTTATCAAAAAGAAAAGAAACAATAGAATTGAAGAAATTGACGCTCTAAAAGTTAAAATCTGTAATAAAGAAAAGTTGTTTGCAGAAAGATTTTTCAAAAAAATAGAAATCATTCCCCACAAAACGCCCGCCGCAATTGTAGAAAAAGTAAAAACGTTCATGCTCAACATTATAACAATTTAAATAAAAATTTAAAGAACAAAGATTTTTTCACACGTTGCATACTAGTATTTTAGATATTTATACACTAAAATTAAAATATATGTGTTATACTTATTATTAACAGATATACATGAGGTTACTATGTTTAAAATAAATAATGATATTAATTTTTCATTTTTTTGTGATAAAAATGAACTTTCTGGTGTTGTAAAAATTGCAAATAAAGTTTGCAATGATGTAAAACTTGTTGTAGGAAAACTTCCTGAATTACAACAAATTGAATCTTTAGAAAATATTCCTGCTGAAGAAAATCAACTTTCTTTAGTTTTTGGAACAATTGGTTCTTCTTCTATTATAGAATCTCTTGAAAAATCAGGTCAAATTAATCTTTCTGAAGTTCGTGGCAAAAATGAAGTTTATTTATTCAATGTTACAGATAATAAAATCATTATTGCTGGTTCAGACAAACGTGGTACAATTTACGGACTTTTTCACCTTTCTGAATTAATGGGAGTTTCACCTCTTGTTGATTGGGCAAATGTTCTTCCTGTTGAAAAAGACCAAGTTCAAATTGAAAATCAAAATTACATTTCAAAAGAACCTTCAGTTCGCTACCGCGGATTTTTTATTAACGACGAATGGCCAGCTACAGGAAACTGGTCTCGCAAAAACTTTGGCGGATTTAACGCTCAAATGTATGAACACGTTTTTGAACTTTTGTTACGCTTAAAAGGAAACTATTTGTGGCCAGCAATGTGGTCTGCACGTTTTAGCGATGATGGTCCAGGTCTTGCAAACGCAGAACTTGCCGACGAACTTGGTGTAATTATGGGTGCAAGTCATCACGAACCTTGTTGCCGCGCTGGTGAAGAATATCGTTATCTTCGTGGTCCAGATTCTGTTTACGGCGACGCATGGAATTTCCGTTCTAACGAAAAAGGAATTACAAAATTCTGGGAAGACGGATTAATTCGCAACGGAAAATTTGAAAACGTAATTACAGTTGGTATGCGTGGAGAAGCCGACACTGCAATTCTTAAAAACGCAACATTAAAAGACAATATTGATTTGCTTCGTGATGTTCTTAAAACTCAAAATTCATTAATTAAAAAACACGTTAATGAAGATTTACAAAAAGTTCCAAGAATGCTTGCACTTTACAAAGAAGTTGAACCATATTTTTATGGAGACAAACACACAAAAGGATTAATCGACAGCCCAGAACTTGAAGGCGTTACATTAATGCTTTGTGATGACAACCACGGAAACTTGCGTACAGTTCCAACAGAAAAAATGCGCGCTCACAAAGGCGGCTACGGAATGTACTATCACTTTGACTACCACGGTTCTCCATACAGTTTTGAATGGTTCAACACATCATATCTTCCAAAAGTAAAAGAACAAATGACAGCGGCTTACGACTTTGGAATTAGAGAACTTTGGATTGTAAACGTTGGTGATGTTTGTACAAACGAATTCCCACTTTCTTACTTCTTAGATTTAGCTTACGATTACGAAAAATTTAGCAACATTGATTACACAACACAAGCTTACACAAAAGAATGGATAAACGCTCAATTTGCTTCTTGTTCAGAAGAAGACAAAAACGACATTTACCAAATTATTAATGGCTACACAAAATTAACTCACATGCGTCGCACAGAATGTTTAATGCCAAATACATTTCATCCTGTAAATTACAAAGAATCTGATATCATCTTGGAAAAAGCAGAAAATATTTTGAACTTGGCAGAAAAAGTTCGTAAAAATATTTCTAAAAAATCTAAAAAAGATGAATTTGCATTCTTTAGTCAAGTTTATCTTCCTGCTTGCGGAAGTATGAATGTGTTTAAAATGCAACTTTTGCAAGGAAAAAATCATTGGTACGCTTCAAAAGGCATTTACGCTGCAAACGATTTAGTTAAAGAAATAAAAGCTTGCCTTGATTTTGACCAAAAATTAGTTGAAGAATGTGACACAATTGAAAACGGAAAATGGTATGCAGAAGGTTGGTCGGAACACTTTGGTTTTACCCACTGGAACGAAGAAGAAAAT
>JAGARY010000079.1 GCA_017622055.1 Treponema sp.
CCCTATAGAATACCATTTTTTCAAAATGCTATTCTATAGGTCGCTACGTCCGCCCTTCCGCTTTCGCTCCATTCCAGCCTGCAACTTCGTTGCCGCCTGGAACGCCTTCGGCGGGGCTCCCATCGCTAACAGGAGTTTTTATTCTTCTATAGAAATCCCATAATCTAAAATTACATTTCCTTCTTCATCGGGCGTTGTGAATCGTGGACAATTGTATCTTTCAAAACACCAATCATCTTCTTTTCGCCTAAATCCCAACGACTTCAATTTTTCTAAACACAAATTATGAGTTTCCATTGTGTAAAAATCACCACTTCCCTCTTTATCTTGCAAATAGCACACTGCATAATCCAAGGAATCAATATCCACAAAATCAAAACCTTCAGGAACTTCTGTATTAATCGGAAAAAACATTCCAATCCAATATTCAGGCATTCCGTCCACAATATGAACCGCTCCAATATATGCATCTCCATTATTCAAAAGCAGTTCTTTTTTTTCTAAAACAGAAAACCAGTCATTTTCCCACCATTCACCCCAATTTGGTCCTTGTATGTATTTTTTTCCAATAAATCGCGAAGCAGGAAAACTTTCCTTTTTTACTTCCAAAATTTTTACTGACATATTATCCTTCCTTTTCACATTTATATAACTTTGCCAATTCTGTTAATTCTTGCACAACATTTGGTCGCCACACAACCTTTTTTACAAGCCACTGGCAGGGAAATTCGTTACACAATCCACAAAATTGAACATTATGCTCTCTTGTACATTTATGAATTGGGCATCCATTCGATTCTGTCCATTCCGCACAATGACCATCAGATTCAATACAGCCCTCACAAATTCCTTCAGCCTTTTTCTTACATCCAACGCAACATTCCCCACACGCCGTAATTGTTGCAAAATCTATTTTGTTATTCATTTTTCCATCTTCCATATAAAATTGTCTTAAAATGACATCAAAAATTCAAGTTAAACCGTTCAAAATGACACCGAAAACTCAGATCAAACCGTTCAAAATGGCATCGAAAAATCATTTAATTTCTTTTATCAAAAATAATTCCATTGGTTGCTCATAATTTGGAATATCAATTACAAAACCGCCACAATCTTTATATCCAAGTTTTCTGTAAAAATGTTGTGCAGTTTCGTCAACTTGGGTAGAAGTCATAACCAGACCAAATCCTTGATTTTTCATTTCTGACTCCCAATATTCCATCAACTTTTTGCCGTATCCTTTTTTTTGAAAGTTCCAATCAACAAATAACATTGTGCAAAATGGAGTGTTATCCCAAAAAAGATTATAACGCAACAGAGCAACAGGTTTGCCTTCTTCCAATAAAACATAACCTCTTTTATCCCGAACTTTTTTTTCAAATTCATCTTTTGGCAAGTGTTTATCTAAACTATACCAAAAATCTTTATCTTCTAATTTTACGTATCTAATTTCAATCATTTTTTGCTCCTAAATTTCTAACACAAAACTCTCCGTCTTTAAATCACAATAATATCTGCCCTTTTGCGCAGTAAATTTCAGAACACAATAATCCGGATCTGTAACACCTTTTTTATAAAACATGGAGTCCCCTTTCCTCCAAATCATATCCTTAGTTTTTTGGTCCGTTAGAACTTCCATTTTGCCAACTAACATAACACCTGTGTATTTAATCAATCCCTTACGATAAAAATAAATACTTGCATTAGGATTGCTTAGAAACTGCTTCACCCTAAGAGATGATGTATTTGTAGAAAAATAGAATTCCTTCAAACCATTTATTTTTCTGGGCTTCAACATTGCTTTTACATTGGGAAATCCATTCTCATCAATAGAACAAATAAAACTCACCTTCTGCTTTTTGATAAAACTGTACACTTTTTTTTGATTCATAAACATAACTCCCTTATCTCTTTTTCCTCGCAAGCAATTCATCATACATTGCGTTAATCAACTTTGCATGAAATTATAAATTCTGTGAAAGTAAAAAATCTTCTATTCCGATGTAATATATACCATTTTCATCTACCCATGGAATAAAAGAATCTTTTACAACTACTATTTTTTTAAAAGAATCTCCTGTTCGTTTTAGCGAATTTATTTCTTGTTGTCGTTTAGTTTCTTCAGAAATTGTTAATGCGGATTGAATATAATATTTATTGTTTCCATTATTTGCTATAAAATCAATCTCTAACCAACTTTTTAAACTCTTTCCATCTTTTTTTTGATTATACTCTACAATTCCAACATCAACATCAAATCCTCTAACAATAAGTTCATTATAAATAATGTTTTCCATAATGTGATTTTCTTCTGTTTGTCTAAAATTAAGTCGAGCATTTCGTAAACCAACATCTGCAAAATAAAATTTACTTTGACTTCCTATGTACTTTCGCCCTTTTATATCAAATCGTTCTGCTTTATGTAATATATACGCATCAATAAAATATTCCATATATTTTGTAATGGAATTTGGACTAATCTTAAGTTTTTCAATAGTCAAAAAAGTATTTGCAATATTAGTAGGATTTGTAAGAGAACCAACGCTAGATGATAATATATTTAACAATGTGCTTAACACACCTTCTTCATTTCTAACATCATGTCTTTCAAGAATATCTTTTATATAAGTATTTTCAAATAAATCCTTTAAATATTTTGACTTTTCTTCATGATTTTTAAGTTTAGCAACTACTGGCAAACCACCATAAGTAAAATACTCTCGCCACGCATATCTTTTATCACCTAAGTACGCATTATAAAATTCTTTGTATGTTAAAGGTCGCATTTTTATTTCATCCCCACGACCTCGAAAATCACTAAGAATATCAGAAGATAGCATATGAGAATTTGAACCTGTTACATACAAATCAACATTATTGATTTTCATAATTTCTAAAAGAACATCAACAAAACCTATTTTTGATTTCTTGTTATCAACAAAAGGATTTTTAATCGTATCAACTTTTTGAATTTCATCTAGGAAAACATAATGCATTGAATCATTATCTGAAACTTTATTTCTTATGTATTCTGCTAAAAACAGTGGATTTCTATATTGAGCATTACGAGCTTCTTCTAATGAAAGATGAATTATATTATTTGGATTAACACCATTTTTAATTAGCCAAGGAATATAAATATCAGTAAGAAGAAAAGATTTTCCAGAACGTCTAATTCCTGTAATAACTTTTATCATTCCATTTTCTTTTTTACTGATTATTTTTTGTAGATATTCTGGTCTGTCTATCATATTCTTTATTCCATTTTCCTTACAAATTATTTTTTAATAAATACGAAAAAATAATTCACACTTTTAAATATATCACCAAATACTAAAGTTGCAAACTAATTTATAGTAAATACGAAAAAATAATTCGTACTTTTAACTTTCGATTTATTACCTCTTCTTCCCCGCTGGTAATTCATCACACATTGCGTTAATCAACTTTGAAAGAAATTCCTTGCTTTCCACATTATCAACAAGTAGCATTTCTTTTGCACCGTCATAAGGTTTTTCGTACAACGCATCGGGCATAAGAGAAACTGCCGCCATCACAGGTTTTACCAAAAATCGATTATCGTAGATTCCACCAACAATTTTTCCACGATAATAAATGATGTATTCCCCCATCATCTGCCTAAAAGTGATTTCTTCCAAATCTGAAAGTTGCTCTAAAATGTAGGATAAATATTCTTTTGACGACGCCATGTTTCCACCCTCCAAAATCGATGTTGAATTAGACTTCAGAAAAAAAATTTATCTTTTATCTTCTATTTTTTTCTAACACAAAATAATTATCGTATTCTTCACTTTCACCAATTAATTTGTGTGAAGTTGATAAAAACCCAATTTTTTCCAAAGCGATTTTTCTTTCCCTTGCGTTTTCCCAGCATTTTGTGGCGATTTTGTCACAATCAAACAAATCAAAAGCTTTTGGAATTATCAAAGAAAGAATATTTTCAATTTCTGTTGATTTTTCGTAATCACTTCGCAAATCTAACCGAAGAAGTCCGCAATTGTTAAAAAAATCTTTTTCTGAATCACGATGAAAAAGTTCGATTGTTCCCACCGCGTGTCCAACTGATTTATCAAAAATTGTCCACCGCACAAAATACCGATTTTTATAAGAAAAGGACCAAAAATCAATGGCTTGTTTCATTCGTTCCACAGTTTTGTAGTAAAAATTATCTCCGTGACAATTGTCCCCATTAAAAAACGGAACTGCATTTTTATCTGAATAAACTTTGTGTAAATCATTCAAATCTTTTTCATCAACAAGCCGCAACACATATTTTTGATTTTCAAACATTGGACAAAATTCGTAAACATCTTTGTTAAAATGTTTTTGCCAATCTCCCATTTCGCCAAGTTTGTTACCAATGGAAAAATAATTGTAAGGAGCATAAATTACTGGATGAATCTGTTCCAAATCAATTTTTTTCATATTCATGTTTTCGAATTGTTTATCAA
>JAGARY010000080.1 GCA_017622055.1 Treponema sp.
AAAAAATAAATATAAACCAATTTTTTTGTCTACTTTTATTTACTGGTACATTCCCGACCCTATCAGGTCGGAAAAAGTGTAAACTTTTGACAAATTTAGCCCCGAAAAAATGTTAATTTCTGGTTGTTTTAGCCCCGAAAAAATGTTAATATATTAATCATGGAAAGATTTGCTATTAAAGAATTAGAAAAATGGAAAAACAAAAATAACAGAAAACCAATGGTATTAATGGGTGCAAGGCAAGTTGGAAAAACATGGCTTATGAAAACTTTTGGCGAAAAAAACTATAAAAAAGTAGCGTATATTTCTTTTTATAATAATCAGGCTATGAAAGATATATTTGAAACTGATTATGATGTTAAGCGAATTATTCCATATCTAAATATTGAAGTAGGTTTTTCAATCACACCAAATGATACTCTCATTATTTTTGATGAAATTCAAAATGCTCCAAAAGCATTTGAATCTTTAAAATATTTTTGTGAAGATGCTCCAGAATATCACATTATTGTTGCAGGGTCTCTTTTAGGTGTTGCCTTACATCAAGGTGTTTCTTACCCAGTGGGAAAAGTTGATATTTTAAATTTACATCCTCTTAGTTTTAGAGAATTCTTATATGCAATGGACGAACAACCATTAGCTGATGCTTTAATTACAAAAGATTATAATCTAATTAATGCTTTTTCTGAAAAATATATATATCACTTAAAAAATTATTATTACGTAGGTGGAATGCCAGAAGTTGTAGATTATTTTAGACAAAATAAAGATTATAACGAAGTTAGAAATCTACAGAAAACAATTTTAACTCAATATAAAGGTGATTTTGGAAAACATGTAGAATCAAATGAAATTCCCAAAATAAATCTAGTATGGGATTCAATTCCAATGCAACTTGCTAAAGAAAATAAAAAATTCTTCTTTGGAAAAATAAAAGAAGGTGCTCGTAGCAACGATTTTGAAAATGCCATCCAATGGTTAACCGACAGTGGGCTTGTCCATAAAGTAAACAGAGTAAATGAACCTAAAATACCACTATCAGCTTACAAAAACTTTTCAATATATAAACTTTTTGTTTTAGATATTGGTCTTTTATGTGCAATGAGTGATCTTGATGCCCAAACAATTCTAAAAGGGAACGAGATGTTTGTTGAATTTAAAGGAGCCTTAGCAGAACAATATGTTTTACAACAAATAATTTGTGATACAAACTATACGCCATATTACTTTGGTACTGATAAATCTACTTTTGAACAAGATTTTATTATTCAAAAAGAAAATGATGTTGTTCCAATAGAAGTAAAATCTTCTACAAATGTTCGCTCCCAAAGTTTAAAAGCATTTTATGAAAAATATAATCCAAAAACTTCTGTAAGATTTTCATTACTTCCGTATCAAGAACAATCTTGGATGCAAAACATCCCTCTGTATGCCATTTGTAATTTATAGCAACTCTCCCACTATCTCTACAGATTACAAACCTTATTTCTTTAGTTATTTGTACCCATTTCTTTAGTATTTTATACTTATAACTATGGATATAAACCAACAAGAAGATTTCCAAAATGAAATTGAAGATCAAGAACTAAAGGTGGCAACACGAATTCAAGAAGAACGGCTGGCTCGAAAATTAAGTCAGTTGGATTTGGCCTTGGAAGCAGGAATTTCTCAGGGATATCTTGCCATGGTTGAATCTCACCAAAAAATTCCTACAATCACAACAATTTTTAAAATTGCCCGTGCCTTGAATATTAGTCCAACAGAACTTTTTGAAAAACAAGATATTGACCGTCAAGCAATCAAAAATCAAGTAATCAGTTTGATTCAAAGCAAATTGTGATTTTGCACCACATTTTTACATAAATTGAATTTTCCCGTCTGATGAAATGCCAATTTTGCAACTTAATCCAATTTCTGTTTTTAATTTTTGTTTTAGTTTTTCTTCAACTTCACTTTCTGCAATTTCTGGCTGAATATCATAAAAAAATTGCTTTTCAATAATTTTGATTTTTGATTTCAAAGTTTCTGCCAATTTTTGCGAAAAAAACAAAACTTCAAGTTGAACAGATTTTCCAACTTTAGTTTCTGGCAAAACACAAATTACTTCAATTTCTTCTATTAAGCTGATTTTTTTCCAATAAGAAATACTACGTTCAATTTCAGATAGAGCTTGTTTCACCTTTTCAGAATCATTCACAAAATCTGAATCAATATGATTCACAATGATTTTTAGTTTTCTATCTGTTATACCAAGCTTAATTTTTTCTTTTTTGCTTTCCCCAAAATATCGAATCACTCTAGGTACAATAACGATTCCCATAAACAAAGGAATTGGTCCACAAACTAATCCTAATGTACAAAGTTTTCTAATCATTTCTTATCTCCCGTAATATCATTGTGGTTAAATACTATCACAGGAGGTACGACAAGAAATGTCGGTGAAAAAATTAATACAAAAAACCTAAAAGCCAAATTGGTATACGTCGATCTGTTCCATATTCTATATCATC
>JAGARY010000081.1 GCA_017622055.1 Treponema sp.
CTCGGCTTGAGGACCTAGCCTTATAGGCTAAGTGCAAACCACCCGTTTGACGGGTGGTTGTGATTTAGAGTTTATATAAAACTCTAAATACGGCCGAGTCAAGGGCTTGAACGAAGTGTCCCTTGACCGGACGTATTTATTTCAAATTATTCTTCTATGTTTAGGAATGCTTTATAAGCTTCAAACATTTGTGAAATATCTTCTTTACTGGTAATTTCCCATGGAGCATGCATACTAAGAACTGCAACTCCAGCATCTAAAACGTTCATCCCGTATTTTGCGGCGTGATAAGCAATTGTTCCTCCGCCACCTTGGTCAACTTTTCCAAGTTCTGCCATTTGATAAGAAACATTTGCTTTTGTCATTGCCGCTCTAACTTTAGCAATAAATTCAGGATTTGCATCGCTGGCACCAGATTTTCCCCGACTTCCTGTATATTTTTGGAATGTAACACCAGCACCTAAGATAGAAGCATTTTCTTTATCATAAAGTCCTGCATTCAAAGGATCATAAGCTGCATTTACATCAGAAGAAAGCATATAACTATTTTGCAAACAACGACGTAAAGAAAGTTCGCTGTAAGTTTCGTTTGTTCGTGCCACAATTTCTGCAATCATATTTTCAAAGAGATTTGAAGCCATTCCTGTGGCACCAACGCTACCAATTTCTTCTTTATCTACAAATAAACAACAATTTGTTCGTTTTGTAGCTTTTACATTCATCATTGCGGCAAAAGATGCGTAAGCACAAGAACGATCGTCTTGACCGTATCCCAAAATCATAGAGCGGTCCAATCCTAAATCTCTTGCTTTTCCTGCTGGAACAATTTCTAATTCAGCAGATTCAAAATCATCTTCAGAAATACCGTACATTTCTTTTAAAAGTTCCAAAACAATTTTTTTACTTTTGATTTCATTTTTTTCAGTTTTCTTTTCTGATTTATCTGATTTTTCTGAATCATTCTTCTTAGGTGGAACAATTGAACCCATCAAAACATCTAAATCTTCACCTTTAATAAAATCGCTTGCTTTGTCTTTCATTTGATCTTGTGCAAGATGTGGCAAAATATCAGAAATACAAAAAACTGGGTCATCCAAATTTTCACCAATTACAACATTTACAGTTGTTCCATCTTTTTTACACACAACCCCGTGAATTGCCAAAGGAATTGCTGTCCATTGATATTTTTTTATTCCACCGTAATAATGAGTGTTCAAATATGTGATATTTTCTTTTTCGTAAAGAGGATTTTGTTTTGCGTCCAAACGAGGTGAATCTAAGTGAGCACCCAAAATATTTAATCCAGTTTCAATTTTTTCTGTTCCAATTTCAAACAATGCAATTGCTTTGTTCATTTTTTTTATATAGATTTTGTCTCCGGCTTTTAGAGTGTTAAAATTGCAAATATCTTTATAACCTTTTTCCTCAGCCAATTTTACAAGTTCATTAACACATTCTCGTTCTGTTTTTCCATTATTCAAAAAATTCTTATATTCTTCTATTAATTGTTCATTCATTTCTATGCTCCAAAATAAATAATTTACATTAATTATAATTATTTTTGTTTACTTTTGCAAAGAAAAACTAGTTCTATCATTGTTTGAATTATGTTCAGAAAATCATTTTTACTTTACAATTTTTTTGAATTATATTAACATAAAAGTATCTTCCAAAAGGGGAGTAGTTTGAAATCTTAGAATCAACAACCGATTTTTAAGTAAAATCTGGTTCTAAGACTTCAGATTTATTCTGAAGAAACAAGACCTTTTGCTAAGAGATTCTGTTTATGCAGATTTTTTAGCAAAGGGTCTTTTTTTACGAAATGGAGAAAATTATGGAACTTAAATGGATTGTTTTGGCTTTGGCCATTTTGATGTACATTTTTGTAATTATTTTTCAAAACAAAAAAGTTTGGTTTACAACTGGTGCGGTTTTTCTTCTTTTGATTTTGGGAATGATTTTCCCTGGCCAAGTTTTTTCTGAAGGTTTAGCAAGTTCGGGACGATTTACAGTTATTTCCCATTCACTTTTTGAACTTATCAACTGGAACATTTTGATGATTTACGTTGGAAGTATGATTATTGCCGCTTTGTTTATTTATTCAAAAGTTCCAGCAATAATTGCCGACAGAATTGTAAGTCATTCTCCAAACACAGGAATTGCTGTAGTTTTGATTTTGGCAATGACAGGAATTATTTCTATTTTTGTAGAAAACGTTGCAACAGTTTTGGTTATGGCTCCAATTGCAATGGCACTTTCCAAAAAATTAAAACTTAATCCAATTCCGTTTATGATTGGTCTTGCTGTAATGTCAAACCTTGAAGGAACAGCAACTTTGGTTGGTGACCCTCCATCAATGATTTTTGCAAGTTATTCTGGCTACAACTTCAACGACTTTTTTGTTCACCAAGGTAAACTTTCAATTTTCTTTATTATTCAAGTTGGAATGATTGTTGGATGTATTTTCTTTTATTGCATTTTTGGTCGTGTAAAAGAAAAAGCCCAAATTGAAAAAGATACAGCAATTTCTTATGTTCCACTTATTCTTTTATTATTGATGATTTTTGGTCTTGCAGGAATTTCATTTTTTAGCACAGAATTAGGTTACAGTTCAGGATGTCTTGTTTTGGGCTTAGGAATTATTGGACTTTTATGGTACAAATTCTGCCAGAAAAAAAATGCCTCTGAATTATGGACTCTTGTAAAAGAATTAGACTGGGAAACAATCTTCTTTTTAATTGGAATTTTTGTAGTTGTTGGTGCAATTTCAGAAACTGGATTATTACAAGATTTTGCAGTGTTTATTGAAAATTTGATTGGCGGAAATGTTTTCTTAGGTTTTATTTTGATTTTGGCATTTAGCGTTTTAATTTCTGGATTTGTAGATAACGTTCCTTATATAATCGTTATGCTTCCTGTTGCTCAAGCTCTTGCAACTAATATTGGTGTTGCTCAAGAAATCTATATGTTTGCATTGTTAGTTGGTTCTTGTCTTGGTGGAAACTTAACTCCATTTGGAGCCTCTGCAAATATTGTTGCAATGGGAATTTTGAAAAAAGAAGGATATCCTGTGAATTTTGGTGGGTTCTTAAAAATAAGTGCTCCATTTACAATTTTAACAACTGCTTCTGCAGCTGCTGTTTTATGGTTAATTTGGGCGTAAGGAGAAAATTATGAAAAAAATATCACAATTAATTTTTGGAATGTTATGTACATCAGTTTTGTTTGCAGGGTGTTCAAATAAGAAATCAAATCAAATTGAACAAGCTACAGTTGAACCAGAAGAAAAAGTAGTTGAAGTTGCAAAAATTGATCCACAAATTGAAAAACTAAATAAAGTTTTGTTTTCTATGTCAGATAGATTTAAGGCAGAAATGAAAAACGGAGATCCACAGGAATTTTTGGCAGATTTACAAAAAGTTTTAGATGCCGAAAAATCTTTTCCACAGGATGATATTTCTTTGTATTATCTAATTGATAAAAAACACAACATTGGCAGCGATTATGAACCAACTCATCTTGTAAAACTTGTAAAAAATGAAGATTACATTATCAACAAAAATACACTTTCATTACGAGAAGATGTAGAAGCAGCTTTAAGAGTAATGGCAAAGGCTGCAAAAGCAGACGGAATTATGCTTGATGTAAGTTCCACATACCGTTCTTACCAAACTCAAGAACGAACATTTAATTATTGGGTTAGCGTAGATGGCTTGGAAGAAGCAGAAAGAGAATCTGCAAGACCGGGAACAAGTCAGCACCAGCTTGGCGTTGCAATTGACTTTGGAAACATTGATGACAGTTTTGCATTAACAGAATCTAGCAAATGGCTTGTTCAAAATGCAGCAAAATATGGCTGGAGCCTAAGTTTTCCACAAGGCTACGAAGACGTAACAGGCTACCGCTACGAATGTTGGCACTACCGCTACATTGGCGTTGAAGCTTGCAATTTCCAAAAAAAATGGTTCAATGATATTCAACAATATATGTTTGAATTTATTGATGCTTGGAAAAAAGAAATGTAGGTTTAAATTAAAGAAATATCGATTCGAAAAAAAATGCTTCCGCAAAGAACAGTGGGGATTCTCACCGAGAAGCCTCGACGCTCGTAATTTTTTACAAGTATTCAATTATTTTGAAAATATGGAAATTAAAACGTAAAAAATACTCGCTCTGTACTTAGTTTTAAGAAAGACCTTTGATACC
>JAGARY010000082.1 GCA_017622055.1 Treponema sp.
AGGATTTGAACCTTTTGGAACTGCAATTGCAAAAATTTTCATCATATCAGTCCAAACTAAAGATGCTTTATTTGCTTCGTAAAAAGCACGAATTTGTTCATCTGTTGGACCAATTTTTTGTAATTCTGCTTGTCTCTGACTAACAATGTAGTTTTGAGAGATAAGCTGATTTTTCATAAGACTCTTGTATTCGTTTTTAGAAATACCTAATTGAGCTTTTAAAAATTGATCTAATGAAACACCTTGAGTTTTTAAAATGATATCTTCTAATTCTTTTTCTGAAGAAAAAGGAACACCAATTTGTTGCATCATTGTTTGTAAAAAGTATTGATCGCTTTGACTATCTGGAATTGCAAGACCAGCTTTTGCAGCAGCTTGCAAAATCAATTTTTCATCAACAAAAGCCTCTAAAACACTTTTTCTTTCTTCAGCAGAAAGTTTTTTGTTAGCCTGTCTTTCAAAAAGACCAACTCTAGATTTTAATTGTTTTAATGTGATAGTTTCACTTTTTCCTAACTTAACAGTTACGATTGGTTGCAAATCAGCTTGTGCAAATGCCATTCCAACTGTTGCTAATAACATAGTAAATGCAAGTACAATTTTTTTCATTTTTTTATAATCCTTACTAGTAATTATATTACACTTTTAGTAAATAAACAAAATTTTTTATTTCAAGTTACACAAAAAACTTATTTATCTAATGGTAATCCACCAGAAATTACTGCTCTAATACGACGAACTCCAGCCGATGATGATTGTTCTTTTTGGATTTTGAAATCTCCAATTTGAGCTGTGTGCTGAACATGTGGTCCACCACAAACTTCTTTACTAAACCAATCATTATTTACATCACGACCGATTGTGTAAACTTTTACATCTTCGCCATATTTATTTGTAAACAATGCACGAGCTCCAGCTTTTTGTGCAGCTTCCAAACTCATAACTTCCATTGTAACTGGCAAATCTGCTTTAATTTGTTCGTTTACAATTTGTTCAACTTGTGCAATTTCTTCTTTTGTCATTGGACGGTCAAAAGTAAAGTCAAAACGCATTCTTTCGTTATTGATATTTGAACCTTTTTGTGCAACTTGATCGCCAAGTACATTTACCAAGGCTTGTTGCAACAAGTGAGTTGCTGTGTGATATTTTGTTGTAACATCAGATTGTTCAGCAAGACCACCTTTTGCAGCACCTGCGTCAGCTGTTTTACTAGCTTCTTGGTGTTTGCGTTCTGCTTCTTTGAATCCTTCTACATCAACTGTAAATCCGTTTTCTGCTCCAAGTTCTTGAGTAAGTTCCAATGGGAATCCGTAAGTTTCGTACAAATTATATGCAACTTTACCAGAAATGATTTTCTTTGGATTTTTCATCAAATTTGGCAAAAGCTTTTGGAATTCAGCTTCTCCTTTTAACAAAGTTTTGCGGAATTTTTCTTCTTCTGCAGTAAGTTCTTTGTAGATTTTTTCTGCATTTTGTTCCAATTCTGGATACGCAATTTTAAAGTTATCTACAACTGTTGCTGCAATTTTTGCAAGGAATGATTCTTCAATTCCAAGTTTCATTCCGTGACGAACTGCACGACGAATTAAACGACGCAATACATAACCAGCACCAACTCTATCTGGAGTTACGCCGCGTTGGTCTCCCAAAATAAAAACGCTTGAACGGCTGTGGTCTGCAATAATGCGAACTGATTTATCTTTTTCTTCGTCAGTTCCGTATGTATAATTTGAAAGTTCTTCAATTGTTTTAATGATTGGTTGGAAAACTTCTGTAAGATAAACGCTAGTTTTTCCTTGAAGAATACAGTTTGCTCTTTCAAGTCCCATTCCAGTGTCGACGTTTTGTTTTGGAAGTTTTACAAGAGTATTTTCGTCAATGCGATTATATTCCATAAAAACGTTGTTCCAAATTTCCATCCAATTGTCAGAATCTGTTCCTTTGTTTGAACCAGCAGGAGGAAGCCCTTCGCCAACCCAATAGAAAATTTCTGTATCTGGACCACAAGGACCTGTTGGACCTGCTGCCCACCAGTTGTCGCTTTTTGGCATGTAAGCAATTTTATCTTCTGGCATTCCGTTTTCTTTCCAGTAACCAGCAGCTTCTTCATCACGAGGAGCAGATTCATCACCTTCAAAAACAGTTACCGAAATCATTCTTGGATCTAAAGCAAGCCATTTTGGAGAAGTTAAAAATTCATAACTGTAAGCAATAGAATCTTTTTTGAAGTAATCTCCAAGACTCCAGTTTCCAAGCATTTCAAAACAAGTTAAGTGAGATGGATCACCAACTTCGTCGATGTCGCCTGTGCGTACACATTTTTGATAATCAGTTAAACGAGTTCCCGCTGGATGTGGTTCCCCCAAAAGATATGGAACAAGTGGATGCATTCCAGCTGTTGTGAATAAAACTGAAGGGTCATTTTCTGGAATTAAAGATTGACCAGAAATTTCTGCGTGACCTTTTGATTTGAAAAATTCAATATATTTTGATCTTAATTCGTTTGCGTTCATAAGGAAACATTATATAGAAAAACATTGACATTGTAAATGAGAAGAAAAAGTAAGGGTAAAGTAAATTGAGAATTAAGAGATGTAAAACAGCGTGTTGCGATATCCATATATTTACGCAGGATTAGTTGAATTTGATTTTTTTTGCGTTAGGCTATGGAGCCCCTTTAGTTGCCAGCTTGCTGGCAATGAGCGGTAGCGAAGGGCGGAACAGCCGACGGGGCTGTCTAAAAGCTATCTATATGTAGCAAAGATTTAAAGATTGTCGTATAACATCTTCGGATTAAATCCGAAGATGACAATAACATTTTAAACTTTTTAGACAGCCCCGAAACGCCCTTCTTTGTAAAATTTTATTTTTTCATTGCTTTAATTGCTGTTTGGTGAAGTTCTGGGAAGAACCATGTTTGTTCGTTTCTGTTGTAATAACCGTAGTGTTCGCTGTATCTTGAAGATTCTTTTTCACCTTTGTTGATTTTCCAAACACCGTTATCCCATAAACAACATGTCATAATGCCATTTTTACGACCTTCTGTAACAAAGTAATCAAACCAAGCAATTCTGTCTTGTAAGTTGTCTTTGTTTGTGGCTCCCATTTCGCCAACAACAACTGGAATTCCTTTGCTTACAAATCTTCTATTTAATTTGCTAAACACACGTGTTAGGTCTTTTTTGTGAGCATCTGTGAATTTAATATCACCAGGAGAAGCCATTGCAAAATTGTATGGTGTATACATGTGAACAGAAACTGCAAGTCTGTTTTCTACAGTATCTTTTGGCATAATAAAGTCCATTGTTGTGGCTGCGTCAGGAGATGCTGCCAATGCTGGAACCATAATCATTCTGTATTTGTTGTTTCCGCCACTTTTTCTAATTGTGTCTACAACATCTTGGTTCAACTTATTTAATGCACCCATAAATTTTTTACTAAAAATTGAATTTGGGTCGTGCCACCATTCATAATCTGTTCCACAAGGACGAGGTTCGTTCATTGTTTCAAAAATAAGATGATAGTCATAGTCATTGTTGAATGTTTCACAAATTTGACTCCACAAAGCTTTTAAATAATTTGATGATTCTTCGTAGTTTTCTTGACTTGGATAGTAGTATCCGCTTCCTGCTGGAATTGGGGCATTTTTATCATAATTGTCGTGATGTGTATTTATGATTATGAATAATTCGTTTTCATAAGCCCAGTCAACAATTTGTTTTACACGAGCCATCCATGCTGGATCAATTGTATAGTTTTTATCAATAACGTGATCGTGCCAAGAAATTGGAATACGAATTGTTTTAATTCCAGATTTTGCAAGACCATCAATCATTGGTTTTGTAGTTTTTGGTTGTCCCCAAGCTGTTTCTGTACTTAATCCTCTTGCCCAAGAACCACCTGTTGCATCAAGAGTATTTCCTAAGTTCCAACCAAATTGCATTTGTTCTACAATTTGTGTTGCTTCATAGTCTTTTGTTCCTTTATTATCGTTTGCATTAGCATTGCAGGAAGATAATAAACCAAAAAGTGTAATTGCCATAATAAATTTTAAAGATATCTTTTTCATGGTAACTATTATAAGTGAGTATTACAAAAAGATAAAACAAAAAATATATATTTATTGTATTTAACTCTATTTTTATGATGTTGAGAAAAAGTTTAATTAATATTACAATTAGATTATGAAATCAAAAACAATTCCTTTTGCATTTTTATTTGTTGCTATATTAATTGTAGGTGCATTTTTTCTTTCAAAATCTGTTTTTTTTTCAGAAGACAAAGATGTTTTTAGAGCGAAAATAGTTACCCCTGTTTCTTCAGAACACGATGAAGTTGATACAGATAAATATAATACTGTGATGGATGCCGAAAAATACGAAACTTTTGTTCCGTTGATGTCTACAGAAACTTTAATAAGTTCTATCACTCTTGATTTTAACAATGATACTTATGATGACGAAATCATTCTTGTAAAAAAATCAGGTTCTCTTGATTTGTGGCTTATTCCAGGAATCTACAGTGTTGAAACAGGAGAATATGAACGTCTAACTGAAATTTACACTGGAATTTCAAAATCTAGAACTTTTTCTTACTCTGGAATGGATATTACCGGCGACCACAGAAATGCTTTAATTTTTCAAGGTGATACAAACGAAAATGTTCACATTATGAAAATCTTTTTAATGAATAAAGATTCTGAATTGGAAGTTATTGGAGACTTTTCTTCTGATGGAATTATTTTTGTACAGCAAACAGAACGTTCCGAAAGTTATGATTTATCGCTTTCAAAAGGTGAAAGTTTTTCTGTTTGGGTTTATAAGTCTGAATCTATGGGTGAAGGTGAAGAAAAAAATGGGGCACTTTCGAATCAGATTCAGCAAGAATACAAATGGAATGTTTTAAATAATAGATATGAACTTGCAAGGGAAATAAAAGTTACTTCAAAAAGATTGGCTGCAAAGGAACTTTCAAGAATTCAAGATGGAAAGGTAGAAACTTTTGCTTCTTTTTTGAACGGACTTTGGTACAAAACTTCAAATTCAGATTCAAATATTCGTTACTTGTATTTTGATTATCCTAAAAAAGAAATTATTCTTGTAAAAGATGGTGTTCAAGAAATCTATTTATGGGAAGACAGTAATTTACGTCATAATGGAATTTATCTTGCAACTGTAAACTCTTCTATTATGAACTTAAAAAGACGATTTGATATTTCTCTTGTTGGTGTTGATGAAATAAAAATTACTTTGCGTGATGATATTAAACTTCTTATTAAAGAAAGCAACTTGTGGGATGGAAATTATAAAAAGTTCCAGTCCCAAAGTACAATATCGGAAGATTCAAATGATTCAATTTTACAATTTGAAAAAGAATTGTTGTCTTGTCAAACTTGGTCTACAACAGATGAACAAAATATTTTTTCATTTAGTGATGATCAATACAAAATTGTTTTTAATGATGTTGAAGAAACTGGAATCTATTCGTTTATGAAAATTGCAGATTATGATGTAATTCAATTTAGATCAAATAATCAAACTTCAATGTTGAATGAAACTTATGTGATGAAATTTGGAGTAAAGATTATTACAGAAAAGCAAAAGAAAAAAACTGTAGAAAAAACAGTTACAAATTATGACGAAATCACTTTAACTCCAGTAAAAATTACCCCAAATGATTGCTTTTCGATTGAAGGCCGCAGTTACACAATAGGAAAAAAGTAGGTTTATTTTAAACACTTTCTAAGTACAATTTAAACTCTGTTGATATGCTCCCAGTCGTGCTGCTTTGGGTCAAAACCGCGGGCTAGCCCGCTACACGCTGTTTTGCGGTGTTTAATATACGTTGCTGCTCACGCAGCAGCAAAACAGAGTGTTTTTGCCCAAAGCCC
>JAGARY010000009.1 GCA_017622055.1 Treponema sp.
AAAGAAAAGCAATTTTTTTACAATGATGTTTATTAATAAAATGTTTTACAATATCGTCATAAACTTTATCACAATCTACATAAGTTGTTATTTCGTTTTTTAAGCCAAGTTCCATAGAAACAGAAACAACAGGTTTATTTATTTTTTCAAAAACTTTTCTAAAATATTCAGCAGAAACAGTCATTGAAAAAGAACCATAAATAATAATTACACCATCAATTTCATCAGATTTTAAATATTCTATTGCAGACCAGTTTTGATAATCAAAAACACCATAAGTTGCAAAAGGATCATTCAATTGAAAAATCATCACTCTGACATCTTTGTCTTTACAATATGAGGAAATACCATTTAAAATTTGAACGGCGTATTCAACTGTTAAACTGTGAATTAATACTGCAATATTTTTCATATCTTTTTTCTAAGTTTTAAATATACCTTTCTTTATTCTAACATTGTTTGCAAAAAAATCCAAATTAAAAGAGTATTCAGAAGTAAGAAATTCTACAGGGTATGATAAATAAACATTTTCTGACTTCCCTGTGGCAACTTTTCTAGACATTGCTCCATGTAAACTAATTAAATCTATGGCTACGGCAAGTTGTTTTTGTAATTTTTTTTCTGTGAAGATTTTTTTTACAAAATCTTTTTGAAGTTTTTCAATTTCTTTGTGGCTGGTAGAATTGCAATCAATGTTGATTTTTTCTTGTTCCAAAAATTGTGCGAATAAAATAAAAAATTGTGCAGGCTTTATTTTTAAACATTGGCAAATTGTGTTAAACCAAGGAACAGCTCTTCCTTGGTTATAAAAAATGTTACAAGCATTTGCAATTTTTGCTGCTTTTTTTACATCTTCTTTTGAAAAATGAGAAGTTTCTATTATGTTGTATGGTGGCTCAGACTGGAATTTTAGATTTAATTCTGAAGCTCTGTCGTATAAATCTGTTCCTGGTAAAACAGAAAGGCAAAAAAGCTCCAAATTATTTGGATAAAGTGAAATTGCAAAATTAATGCTCTCTTTGAATCCGTTGATAGACTCTTTTGGGAGACCGTAAATTACATCAAAACCAAATGTGACTCCAGTTTGATTTAAAATGTTTATGTTTTTAATAAATTGTTTTCTGTTGAATGGGCGGTGAACAAGTTTTAGAGTTTCTTCGTTTGAACTTTGAAGCCCAATTTGCAAACTACAAGGAATTTTTGTAAAGGCTTTTGCAAGTTCTTTGTCTATAAATTCTGCACGGGCTTCAAAGTAGTAAAACGTATTTGGTGTTTTTTTTGCAATTAGTTTTAACAGTTCTAATGCCCGTTGTTTATTTGCGTTGTAAGTTGGATCCAAAACAAAAACTTGTGGAACTTTTAATTTTGCAAATAAATCTAATTCTTGTTCTATTCTGCTGGCAGGAAACATAGAAACTTTTTGTTCCCCTTTTGATTCATAACAATAAGAACATTTAAAAGGGCAACCTCTGGCAAGTTCCCACAAAGCTCCTTCGTATTCGGCGGGATTTATTGTTCCGTCTAAATATGGGGATGGAAAACTGTCTAAAGTTTGGGGAAAATCTGAATCTAAAGTTTGGGCAGATTTAGAAGAAGGGGGCGGTGGTGTTTGATTTTTTGAAAGAATGCTCCAAATCAATTTTGGAACTTTAGATTCTCCTTGACCGCAAACTGTGTAATCAAAATCTGTAAAAACTTCTGGATGAGCTGTAACTTCTGGGCCCCCCGCAATGCAAATTACGCCATTTTCTTTTAAGATTTTTGCAGCTTTTTCTAAAATTGATTTATTCCACACAAAAATTGAAAACCCACAGATGGCAGGTTTTTCTTTTAGAATTTCTTGGGCAATGTAAGAAGCCGCTTTGTCATCAGTTTGAGAATTATTAATAAAAGATTTGTCTTCTTTGTTAAAAACTAAAAGTTTTGATTTGCATAAATCTTTTGTTGCCTTGTGATTTTTTACCGCCGATGCAACACATGCTGCCCCTAGCGGAATTGCCTGAGGAGATTTTTCTATTAACAAAGTTGTAAAAACAACAGTTTGCAAATCAATATTATTTGCTACGTTAAAACTTTCTTTAGACTCTTGCTTCATTTCTTTGCTTACGGATTTCAAGAGCTTCTTTGTAAAAATCAACAAGCTGATTTGTTAAATCTGGTAAAGACCATTTTTTGCTCCATTCAAGTGCTTCTTTGCTCTTTTGTTCATGCAAATCTTTATTAGAAAGCAGTGCTAAAACTTTTGCAGAAAATTCTTCTGCATCATGTTTTACCATGAACCCGCCGTTATCACCTTGCATAACATCAACAGTTCCCATTTCACCAATTGCAACAACTGGCAAACCAGTCATCATTGCTTCAATTGTAACAAGACCTTGGGTTTCTGTAACGCTTGGAAAAACAAAAACATCTGCTAATTTATAAAAATAAGCCAAATCATCACGACTTTGATACCCTGTAAAACAAACATTTTTTGCAAGTTTTAAATTTTCGGCTTGTTTTTTCAAAGGCTCAAGTTCAGGACCGCCACCAACAAGAACCAACATTGTATCTGGATACACTTTTTTTACTTTTTCCAAAACTGGAAACAAAAACTCCAGATTTTTTTCTTTTACAACACGACCAACATACAACAAAATGCGTTTTTTCTTTTTTAAAGGGAATCCTTTGTACAATTGATTGTGAAATAATGGTTTTTGACCTTTTTTTACTTCGGCCACATTTTTTGGAATTCCAGTAGGAAGAATTTTTGATTCTCGTTCAATTTTGTATTCACTTACCACATTCTGAATTCTTTCTGTAGGACAAATAATCATATCAGAACGTTTTAAATAAAAACGAATAAACTCTTTTGCTAATTTTTTAGAGTACCTTTCTGGCAAAAAATTTATATAATTTGCAGCGTAATCTTCCCAAAGTGTGTGAAAAGTATAAACCATTGCAACTTTTCTGTGTCTTGCATAAGTTAGCCCAAAATAACCAATAACAAATTCCGAGTTAATATGAACAATATCTGGTTTAAATGCGTCCATTTCTTTCTTACAAGTATGCCATTGGTCAATTCTAGCCGCTTTATCTTCTTTGGAAAAAGAAACATTTAATGCAGGAAGTCTTAAAACTTTAATTCTTTTATCAATATCTACATTTTCATCGTAATAAAACTTGTGATAGTGATTCTCTCTCGTTGGTTTTTCATAATTACAACAAACAATACAAATGTTGTGGCCTAATTCAGCTAATGCTTCTGCGTAAGATTTTACCGAAATTGCCACCCCATTAATTCGTGGATAAAATGCATCCGAAAACATTGCTATATTCATATCTATTAAATATACTACAATTCAAAAAAAAATGGTATAGTGATTTTTATGACATTTGAAGCTAAAACGTTTTACAAATCTTTAATTAATGTTGTAGGGCCAATTGCAATCCAAAATTTGATTGCTGCGGCTGTTAGTTCGGCAGACGTAATTATGCTTGGTTTTGTTGGACAAACAGCAATTGCGGCATCATCTTTGGCTGGAAACATTCAGTTTATGTTGATTATGGTTGCCACAGGAACTTCCTCTGGGTTGATTATGCTTGCTGCTCAATATTGGGGCAAAAAAGATATTGAATCTATTAGAACTTTGCACGGAATTGCTTTAAGAATTTCCGCTATTTTTGGATTTATTTTTTCTTTTGCAGCAATGTTTTTTCCTCACTTATTGATGAAGATTTTTACTGACGAAGCATCACTTATTTCAACTGGTAGCAAATATTTGCGTTCTGTAAGTTTTTCTTATTTGTTATTTTCTGTTTCTCAAGTTTTCCAAGCAGGATTCAAAAGTATTGAGCGGGTAAAAATTGTTACAATTATGACAACTACCGCTTTAAGTTTGAACATTTTCTTAAATGCCGTGTTTATTTTTGGATGGTTTGGTTTGCCAAAAATGGGAATTGTGGGAGTTGGTCTTGCCACAACAATTGCTCGCTTTATTGAATTTGTTTTCTGTTTGATTTATGCAAAAACTCAAAAAGATGTAAAATTCCGACTTTCTAATGTTTTCCGCACAAAGAAAGTTCTTACCCTAGATTTTGTAAAATTTTCTTTGCCAGCTTTGGGAAACGAACTTGTTTGGGGTGGCGCTTTTGCAATGTATTCAGTAATTCTTGGTCATCTTGGTGAAGACATTGTTGCTGCAAATTCTGTTGTAAGCACTTTAAGACAGCTTTGTTGTGTACTTTGTTTTGGAATGGCGTACGGTGGTGCTGTTGTGCTTGGAAAAACAATGGGTTCAGGAGATTTGGTCCTTGCAGAACGCAATGCAAAACGACTGATTTTTACAACTCTTGCTTCGGGGCTTTTGGGAAGTATTTTGATTATTTGCTTAAAACCAGTTTTACCACTTATTGCAGAATTATCAGAAAGTGCTGCTCATTACAGAGACCTTTTGGTTTATATCAACAGTTTTTCAATTTTTGGAGCCGCAGTAAACACCGTTTTAATTTGTGGTGTTTTCCGTGCTGGTGGCGATTCAAAGTTTGGTTTTATAATTGATTTGATTTCTATGTGGTTTGTATCTGTGCCTTTAGGATTAATTGCGGCATTTGTTTTAAAACTTCCACCAATTTGGGTTTACTTTATTTTGTACCTTGACGAATTTGAAAAAATGCCAATTGTGATTATTCATTACTTAAGAAAAAAATGGCTTAGAAACATAACAAGAGATATGTAGATTTAAAATACTAAAACGCTCCTCGTTGCTTCGTAGCATACCTCTTTGTGTGTGCAACGAAGCAATCTATCTCCCCCCCCCCTCCCCATCATTGCATATCGAAACAATCCAAAAACAACATATTTCCCACAAAAAAATCACCTTTTTTTGATTTTTTTTTCAAGCAAGTTGCATAAATTTTCACTTTTAAAGGAATTATATATATAGGGGAATTTTTTCTCTAAAATTGATTC
>JAGARY010000083.1 GCA_017622055.1 Treponema sp.
TAGAACCTTACTTGTTCTATTGCTTCTTTCCTTCCCTGTTTTGTCAAAAAACTGTTGCTCATTTCTGAGGCTTTTCTGTGTCGCTCTTGTGTTGTGCGACGGTGATAATGAATATATACCTTATTAAAAAAAGTGTCAACAGTAAAAATGCTTTTTTTGAAAAAAAAATCATTTTTTTACTTTTTTTTTCAAAATATTAATTGTAATTTTTCTATTTAGAAACTCGTGAAAGAAAACTAATTACTCTTTCATTTTGAGGATTTTCAATTACATCTTTAGGAGAACCCGCAGCAACAATAAATCCATTATCCATAAAAATCACTTTATCAGAAATCTCTTTTGCAAAGTTCATTTCATGAGTAACTACAACCATTGTCATTTTTTCAGAAGCAAGTTCTTTAATTACTTCTAAGATTTCTCCAGTTAACTCAGGATCCAAAGCCGATGTAGGTTCATCAAAAAGTAAAACTTCAGGTTTCAATGCCAAAGCTCTAGCAATTGAAACTCTTTGTTGCTGTCCACCAGAAAGTTCACAAGGATAATTATTAGCCTTTTGTTCTAAATCCATTCTTTTCAAAAGAGAAATAGCAACTTCTCTAGCATCATCTTCTGACTTTTTCAAAACCAACATTTGAGGTTTCATTATGTTTTCAATAACAGAATAATGAGGAAACAAATTAAAATTCTGAAAAACAAGCCCAGTTTTTAATGTAATTTCATGCCTACTTTTTTTATCAACATAAACACCATTTTTTACAAGTGTTTCGCCACAAATTTCAATTGTTCCATCAGTAACTTCTTCTAACTGGCTTATACAACGCAACATTGTAGATTTTCCAGAACCACTTGGACCAATAATACTTAAAACTTCCCCTTTTACAACAGAAAAAGAAACATCTTTTATTATTTCAAGAGAACCAAATGATTTTTTTAAGTTTTTAACGTTAATAATTTCCATAATTAACTCTAAGAATAATAAGAAAGTTTCTTTTCTATTTTATTAAAACAAAAAGAAACACCCCAGTTCATAACAAAATAAAACACACCAGCTATGAACAATGGAGTAAATGAAAATAAAGCACTTTGTCTTTCTTTTGCAACCATTAACAATTCAGCTACACCAATTACAGAAACTAAAGCGGTATCTTTTACCAAAGTAATAACTTCATTTCCCATGGCAGGAATAATGCGTTTTATAACTTGTGGCAATACAATTCTAAAAAATGTTTGATTTGATTTATATCCCAAAGCTTTTGCTGCTTCGTACTGCCCTTTTGGAATACTAGAAATTCCACCTCTGTAGATTTCTGCAAAATATGCTGCATAATTTATTGTAAGAGCAACAATTGCTGCCGTAAATCTATCCCAACGGAAAGCCAAAGTGTATCCAAAAGATTCCAACCATCTAACAAAAAGTCCCGGTCCAAAATAAACGATGAGTAATTGCAACATTAATGGAGTTCCACGAATTATCAATAAAAAAACATTTACACTGCCAGAAAGCAATTTATTTTTTGACATTCGCCCTAAAGCAATTGGTAAAGCTAGAGGAATTGCAAATAATAAAGTCAAAGCGAACACTTCTAGCGAAGTTACAGATCCTTCTAACATCGCCAAAAGCATTCTTTTAAAATTTTCAAAATTCATTCAATTATTTTCCAATAACACTTAAATCAGTTCCAAACCATTTCAAAGCAATTGCAGTAACAGTTCCGTCAGCTTGCATTTCTTTTAAGATTTTTTGAACTTCGTCTCTAAGTTTTACATCTTCTTTTCTAAATCCAATACCATATTCTTCTTTTGACAATGGTTCAGATAAAACTGTAAATGGTTTTCCAGTTTGTGCAATTGAATAATTTGCCACTACACTATCCATAACAACACCATCAATTCCACCAATATCCAAGTCGTTCAAAGCAACAACATTGTCTTTAAAAAATACAATTTTACCAATTGAAGAAGAAAAACTTGCATTTCCATCAACAGCTTCTTGTGCACTAGAACCACTTTGAACACCAACAAGTTTACCTTTCATATCAGCAAGTTTTTTAATTCCGCTATCATCACGAACAACAACAACTTGTTCATTATTCAAATATGCATCTGTAAAAGAAAGAGCTGCTTTACGTTCTTCTGTCATTGTAAAACCGTTCCAAATACAGTCAATTTTTCCAGTTTTTAATTCCATTTCTTTTGCATCCCAGTCAATTGGTTGAGCTACAAAATCAACACCCATTCTTTTAGCAACTTCTTTTGCCAAATCAATATCGTAACCAACAATTTCGTTTGCGTCATTTACATAACCCATTGGTGGAAAAGATGCATCAAGTCCCAAGATAAATTTTCCACGAGACTTCAAATCTGCTAATGAATTATCACCAGTTTTTTCTACTTTTTTACAACCAGCAAATCCGAATAAAATTGCTGCACCAACAACTAAAGCAATTGTTTTAATAATTTTTTTCATAAAATCTTCCTCTATAATTATTATTTTATATTTTTACAAAACTTTTTAAGTTCACTAATTTGATTATCTACCATTTCTGGAGCTGGACCGCCAATTGTTTTTCTGGCATTTACACAAGCTCGGCTAGAAATTTCTGATAAAATATCATCCTCAATTAAATCAGAACATTCTTTCCACTGTTCAAGTGTCAAATCTTCTAATTCACAATTATTTTCAATAGAGATTCTAACAGCTTTTGCGGAAACTCCGTGGGCAGTTCTAAATGGCATACCTTTTTTTACAAGATAATCTGCTACATCTGTAGCATTTAAGAATCCACCTTTGCAAGCTTTTTCCATATTTTCTGTATTCCATTTTGCAGTTTCAATCATATAAGCAAAAACATTTAAACATGAACTTACAGTATCAATAGAATTAAACAAAGGTTCTTTATCTTCTTGCATATCTCGGTCATAAGACAAAGGAAGGCCTTTCATCATTGTTAGCAATGAAATTTCATTTCCGTAAACTTTACCAGTTCTACCACGAATTAATTCTACAAAATCTGGATTTTTCTTTTGTGGCATGATTGAAGAACCGGTTGACCATTTTTCGCTTAAATCAACAAATGAAAATTCTGTTGTTGCCCACAATACAATTTCTTCACAAGCACGACTTAAATGCATTTGAATTAAACTAAGATTATTTGCAACTTCAATACAATAATCTCTGTCAGAAACTGTATCTAAAGAATTCTGAGTAACTTTTTCAAAACCAAGTAATTTTGCTTCGTACTCTCTATCTAAAGGAAGACCACTACCAGCCAAAGCACAACACCCAATTGGTGAAATATTAATGCGTTTTAAACTATCTTCCAAACGTTGCCAGTCTCGAACAAACATCCAAGCCCAAGCACAAACATGATGAGCAAATGTTACAGGTTGTGCATGTTGCATATGTGTAAAACCAGGTATCAAAGAATTTTTATTTTCTTCTGCAATTTTAACAAGAACATCAATCACTCGTATTATTGCATTTTGAATTTCTGGAATTGTTCTTCGTAAATACAAACGTTCATCCAAAGCAATTTGATCATTGCGGCTTCTTCCTGTGTGAACTTTTTTTCCAGGTTCCCCAATTCTGTCTGTTAATGTTGCTTCAATAAAAGAATGAATATCTTCTGCTGAATAATCAATTTTTAAACTTCCAGATTCCAAATCTTTTTTAATAGATTCTAAACCGTTCACAATTTGATTTGATTCATCTTCTGAAATAATTCCCGAATGACTAAGCATTTTTGCATGGGCAATACTGCCTTGAATATCATCAAAAGCCATTCTTTCATCAACAAAAATTGAAGTTTCAAATGCAACAGCTGCTGCGTCTGGACCTTCCTTAAAACGACCATGCCAAAGTGCAGCATGATTATCTGATGTCATTGTTCCATGTTTTTCCATAAGGTTCATTATATATAAATATCAAAGGGTTTTCAATGAAAGAATAGAAAATATACTAATACAGAAGATTGTCGTATCAAGTACGACAATGGCATTAAAAAAAAATCCCCATTTCCAAAAGGAAACAGGGATTTTGAAAGATTAAACTAAACTCAACTCAATGAATTATTGGTTCATTTCATCAAGTGCAGCTTGCAATTCGTTCTTTCTTGCTTCAACAGTTTCTTGAGGATCACGTCCACCACAAACATCCCAAGATACAGGTTGATAGTTCAAACCAGGAATTAACCAAGCTTTCCAAGAAATAGAATTGTCCATCATATATTGCATTGTTTCATCAACAGCACGTGAATCACGGAATCCAGCATAGTATCCATCTTTCCATGAATCTTCAGCTTCATATCCTGGTGTTGGTGTTGTCCAAAGGTCCATAATTTTCATAATTTTGTTAACTTTGTCTTGATCATAACAGTTTGGAATAGCGAACATGTTATCACCGTTCAATGTGAACAATTTTCCATCACCATTTGGTCCAAGTGGGAAACAAGCCATACCCCAGTCATCTTTCATGTTAGCCAACAAACCGTTTGGTTGAGCATCGTATTCTTGGTTTACGTAGAAAGCAACTTCACCGTTTGTAAATGCTGTTTTGAAGTAGTCCCAAGCAGCACCTTCACCTTGTGGCAATTGGTAGTTTACAAACATTTTGTTAACCCAGTTCAAAGCTTCCATAGATTTGTCTGACTCAAGGTTCAAGTAATATTTTCCATTGTCATCCATTTCAACAATTGATCCACCATTTGAGTGCAAAGCAGCCCATGTGAATTCTGTGTTGAAAGAAGCCATAGCATATTGGTCAACGATACCATCATTGTCTGTATCTTTTGTTAATTTAAGACACATTTCTTCGAATGATTCCCATGTCCAGTTTCCATCTTTTTGCATATCATAGATTACATCTGGATCATATCCGTTTTCTTCAAGAATGCGTTTGTTCCAGAATAAACAGTGACGTGGTTCTGGTTTTCCAACTGCATATGTATAGAAAGAATCACCTTTTTTCATTACATCAAGAACAGGACGATTCCATTTTTTATCGCTCCAATCAATATTAGGAATTTTTGATAAGTCAGCCCAAAGATTAGCTTTTAATCCAGAGAATGCTGAACGTCCATCAATAACGAATACACGTGCATCATCACCACCAGTAATACAGTAGTTAGCAACTTCTGTTGGGTGATCGTTCCATCCAGCCAAGTCTTTTTGAACAACTTTGAAGTTGTATGTATCCATCATCCATTGACGGAAAGCTTTTTCATCTTCTTGTTGTTTAGAAGCTGGAGGTGCATCTGGGTTTGACCACCAGTCATAAATTGTTACTTCCATACCACCAAAGTCATAAATTTTCTTTGTAGCAGGATCTTTTTGAGCTTTTACACCTTGGTATTCTTTTGCAGATTTTGAACCAGATGAAGCTCCTTCGCTTTTGTTACATCCAACAACTGCAAATGAACATACAGCTGCTAATGCTAACATAACTTTCGAAAGTTTTTTCATAAAATTACTCCTTTTATATTTTGCTTTTTCAAGCAATAATCCATAGTTGTTTTTTAATTATAACACGTTTTTTCAACAATGCAATTAAAATTTTAATAATAATTACATTTTTACACCAGTACTTGCTAAGCTTTCTACGAATAATTTCTGACAGAATAGGTAAAGTAAAATCAAAGGAAGTACAACAAGCAAAATACCTGTAGAAAGTATTGCATTAGAATATCCTTGTGGAGCAATAGCAGTACCACCGTTCAATACAGAAAGATAAATACCAAACTTATCAACAATACTAGAAACATTAATAGATAGTAACTTTAGTTTTCCTAAGAATAAGTTCGAGTAAAAACTATCTGTCCACTGCCAAACAAACGAGAACAAGAAACATGATGTAATAATTGGTTTAGCACCTGGAACCATAATTCTAAAGAATGTTTTAAATGGCCCACAACCGTCTACATAAGCTGCTTCTTCAAGTTCAAAAGGGAATCCCATAAAGAATTGTCTAATCATAAAGATATAAAGACCATTTTTAAGCCCCATACAACCACAACACAACATAATGTAAGGCAACATTGAACCACGAAGATTAAATGTATGACCAAATACATTAAAATAGCGGAAATGCAAGAACAATGAAGTTGAAATTGTCTGAGGAGGAATAACAATTACCAAAATTACACAGAAAAACCAGAAACGTTTTAATGGGAATTGGAATCTAGAAAACCCATAACCTACTAAACAACAAACAGCAACTTGTATAATAGAAACTAAAATTGAAACCCAAATTGTGTTGAACAATGTAACATCATATTCAAGCAAGTAAGAAGCAATTTTCCAGTTACTTGTTGAAAAATGTTTAGGAATCAAAACAATAGTTGTATCATACAAGTCTTGTTCAGCCATAAAACTTAAAGCAACTTTATTCAAAAGTGGCTGAAGAATCATAAAACACATACCAAAAAGTATAATGGCTCTAAAAATAGAAATAGCATACTTTTTGATTGTTTCGTTTAAAAGAATACCATTAGAGGCTTCATTTCTTTCCCAGAAACTTCTTGTTTCTAAAGATGTAGTATTTTTCTTCTCTTTTTTAGTCATAATTATACACCACCTTTGAAATAATCAACGAACTTAATCCAATCAATAACATACAAACAACAAAGTAAATCCAAGCCATCGCAGAACTGAACCCATAATTCAACTGAGTTACCATCTGTTCACTAATTTTTTCCATTACTTTATTGTCCGTTTTCATAAAGAAGTCAACGATTGTATAAATCCAACATACTAACATCAATGGGCTTACCATTGGAACTGTAATTTTCCACAAACTTTCCCAAGCTGTACAACCTTCCATTTCTGCAGCTTCGTACATACTTGGAGAAATATTCTGCAAACCAGAAAGGAAGATAATAATTTGAATACCAGATGCCATAGCAACATCGTAAATAGAGTCAATTATTTCAAAAAGTGTTTTGAACAATTTTCCACTAATACCATTTACACCTGTGCTATCTGGAACTAAAATTTCTTCCAAAACTTCAGTAATAGCATTCACATTACCAGCTTCTTCAATTGTGTCCTTTAATTGTTGCATCAAAGTATTGTTATATTCCAACCCTACTAATACACCAGATGAAAGAATAACAGCCAAGAAGAAGATAGATCTTGCTAAAGCACGACCTTTGAATTTTTGATTAAGCAACAATGCAACAAAGAAACTAAATACAATTGTTGCAAGAGATCTGTAAATCATTTGAGTTACAGCTTCAGTAATCAATCTGTTAAAATCTGGGTCAACAGTTAACGCTCTCTTAAAGTTGGCAAAATTATTCCAAACAATATTAAAACCTTCGTTTGAAATTCCAACTTCAGAAAAGGCCATATTCAACGATTGACACAAAGGCTTAACCATAAAAAAGATAAAACCTAAAATAAAAGGCAAAATAAACAAGTATCCATAAAAAGCACGTCTACTTGTTAGCCCAATTGTCTTTTTTCTCATCCTATTCCTCCACCTTTAAAACTTTGTAATAACGAGCAGGAACAACAACTCCAGAATCCATTACAAAATCTGTATATCCAAAGTTTACAAGTACAGAATAACCATTTTCATAACTAGTTTTAGTAACTTGGTCTGAAATGTATGAATGGTCTGAAATTAAACTATTATAAACTTTAGACATTTCTTTGTTATATTCTGTATAAATACTTTGGAAACGGTTTTTCCAAGCATTAAAATCAGCAGAATAATATTCTGTATATTTTGTATCTTGAAGTGCTGTTTCGTCAGCATTTGTAAATGTAAAGAATAAACCAGAACCAGCTTCGGCAGATTCCAAAAGTGTTTGCTCTTGATCAAAACTTAAATTCAAAGCTTTACCAGCGTAATCAACATATCCATGCAAAGCGATTTGATAGAAAGGAACCATTCTGTCAATTAAAGCATAAGAATTTCCATGCAAAGGCATATTAGTTACAATATCAACATTCTTTAATGCGTAATCATTACCGTAATTAACAATAAGACCAAGTCCTTCTTCCTGAATTTTATTCATTTTTTCAACTTGCATTTGTTTAGATTTTGCACGTGTAACAATGTTTCTATCATTAAAGTCAGAAGCTAACAAATATCCATTATCTCTATAAGAAATACCTTTTAATCCATATTTTTTAGAGAAGTCAATAAGCACATCAGAAGCTTCATCAATTAATTTTGGTTTTAACAAGAAGTACGAATCTTCATCTTTTAATTTTCCATACCAAAGAGGAGAGAATTCATACAATTCACATAATTCATCACTTACAAAACGAGCTGAATCACTATATTTTGAGAAACCTTTTGTAATACCAGAACGGTGAACTGATTGAACAGAAGTATCCAAATAAAGTTTTGCAGAAATTTCATTAGCATCTTCTACAAGAGCCTTAAATTCAGATTTTCCACCCAATTCCTTAATACATTTTACTTTACTAAGCATTGTTGGCTTAATACCACCATTAATAAATCCTGACAATTTGTAATTAGTGTCTGTAAATCCTAAATTGTTGATTTGATTGATGATAGCACTTGCTTCTGCATAACTTGACAATTTATAAGGTTTTGTTTTTGGCATACCTAAAACTTGTTGAACTTTTTCAATAGCACCAACAATTTCAACTGTCAATGGAACATTTTTTGCAGTTTTCTTTTTAGAACCTTTGAACAAGTAATTTCTGTATTCTTTTGCCATATCTACATAAGAAGGACTATCAACAAATTTGAAAACTTGTTTAATTTCTTCGCCTGGAGGTAAACATGGTTCATAAGCATATTGTGCATCTGTATTTCTTGTTGTAATTTCAAACTGTTCTCTATGTAACATCTTGTAGTCTGCACGAACATAGTTATAACTACCTAATTTACCAGCAATTTCAGCAGTTACACCAGCATATTCTGCCCCGCTTTCAATAATAGAAATAAAACTACTATCGCCACTTGAAACACCAAATACAGGGAATGCAGTACGAGTTTCTGTAATTACAGCAGAACGGTCTGTTGCAGTATCCCAACCATAAACATCAGCATAATAACCATTTTGTCTTACTTTTCCATTATTGAAGTCAATAATTCCACCGGCACCTTCTGGAATAAATAAATAACCTTCATCAGAAGTTCCACCAGCACCAAAATAAGGTAAAATTGAAAGTTGTACGATTGGATATTTTACTCTATAAGAAATATCATCAAATGGAACAGAAACAACAAGACTATTACCATCAAGTTTGAACTTTGCAGTAACATTAAATGCTGGTAAATCTTTTGAGTTCGTTTCTTTATAAAGTTCTTTGTGAACTAAATAATCATCATAAGTATATCCCTGTTTTAAGAAGATTTCTTCAACTTGTTCTTGTAAAAATCGTTTAATATTTTCAAAAACTAAGTATAAATCATCATCTTCCATTCCAGGATATTTTGAGAGCATTTGTTCTAATTCAGCTTTATCCTTAAATGATTCTTTATTATATTTGTGATAAGCACGACCTACAGTATTAATTTGACCCTTAGACAAACCTTCTTGCCATTTTTCCAAATCTTTACCATAAATTGCCAATGGGAACATATATTCACGATCCATTTCACCAATTGTGTAATTAACAGTAATTTCATTATTTTTCTTATCTAAATTATAAAAATTAAGTTTTACACTTTTTGAATATGTGTCGTAAGTATCATCAGTACCATTTTGTGTAGAATATTTAACCAAGAAAGAAGACATCATATTATTCTTTTCTTTAGGCAAAGCAATAGGGTCATTTTGCAAGCCTTCTGGACTTGAATACCAAACTTTACCTGTATTCTTTTGCAAAACAGTAAACTGAGTAGTTTTTGAATCCATTTCTAATTTTAAGAAATCATTTTCAAGAACAAAACTAGAAGGAGTCTTTTCTGAATATTCATAAAATTCAAAGTCAGGTTGTCTGATTGAACTAACTTGAATAAGACGAATTACAATATATGTAAGAAAACCTAAAATAGCTAATGTAAATCCAAGACCTACATAAAATTTTGCAGTTGGTTTATGAAATTCAAATTTCTTTGTTTTCATTGGCTTTGGACGGCCAATATACCATTCTGGATATTTTGAAGCTTTAGTTTTCTTAACTTTAGGTTCTTTAATATTTTTTTCTTTCTTTTCCATAAAAATCAACTTCCTTGCATCAGTTCAATCTGAACATAACTTCTCTACCAAGAGAAATAAAGTATGCAACACCTTGTGAAATCATACTGAAGAACAAAAGCATAATAAAAATGAAAACCAACATAGCAAAAATGGTAATAACAATAAACATAAGTGTTTTACCAAAGCTATACTGATGAATCATCATCATGGCCATCATTATTAATACACCACACCAAAGGAACGAAACTGTATTTCCTACACTGTAGAAAGCAGCTTCTTCGATTGTAACAAAGTTACTCAAAATAATGATTGGAATTTGAATTAATGGATATGGCAACAAGCCGTAAGCTGTTCCCATATAAATTTGCCCTAACTTACCTTTTCCATCAAACAATGTTGTTGTAGCCCAGTTACAGATACAGAAAATTGTTAATGGAAGCAAAATTGTTGCAAATTCCATAAAAATATTAATTGATTCCCAATCAACATCCAAAACGATAAAACTAGTAAATCTTAATTTCCAAACATGTGTAAGCAAAGTAAGAATTACAAGAAAGTTTGCAGCGGCATAAGAACCACGATTTGCATGAATTAAATCCCAATAACCATCTGCTGGATGGGTACTAACATAAAAAGCATACTTTAGAGTTTGAAAAAATCTAACATAAGTATCTTTTTGAGCTAATTTCTTAATTTTTGTAACTACATAACTCATAGTGATTTAAGCTCCCGTATAAATGCCATTACTTTTTTTACAATGAATGGCACAACAATAACAGCAATAATCAAAGCAAAAACCCATCCGATATTTGCTTCAATCCATTCTTTACGATAATACATATATGCTTTTGAATAATTTTTTCTATCTTTTTTAAGTTCAAAACAATCCATAGCTTCTTTGAATCTGTCTTGACGCAAATAAGATTTTCCAAGTCCAATATATGCTAAATCATAGTTACCGTTATATTTTAAAACTTCTTCCCAAGTACGTGCTGAATCATCGTAATCACCAACTGCATACTGTTCAGTTGCTTGATAAATCAAATTACCAAGAACTGTTGGTGTGAATACAGTAATAGAAGAATTCATTGTATCAAGTACAAATAAATCTTTTCCTACGTGTTCAATTGATGAAGGTTGACGGAAATGGCCATCAATATTACCATGACCACCAAATGCAAATAACAAATATCCTTGATTGTTATATGCAAAAATACGACCACGGCTTTCATCAACAGCTAAATAAACATCGTTATCTAAAACTGTAATATCTGAAAATTTAGAAGGATCTTTAATACCAGCAGCATTATTCCATTGCAAATCACCAATTGGTAAATATTCTGCGTTTTTTACAAGAATATCACCACCAAGAGCGTTTAATCTACGAATTGGTTTTGCTTTATCTGACAATAAATCCCACTGTTCAAAAGTCTTTGTTACAGCGTAAATAAAACCTTCATGATCCATGTAAGCATTACAATATTCTGTTGGAACAAACGAAACCATTTGTTCTCTTTGAGCACGTGTAGAGAAAAATCTTTTCCACATTAAATCGATAAAATCGTAAGTTACTTCACCAGCTCCGTAGAAACCTGTAAATGTTCCATCAAAATCATATTTGATAAAACCTTTATTTACGTTTTTTGCAAGAACATAAGCACGTCCTTTTACATCCGCAACAACTTTTTCAGGTAAAAACTCTTTTCCTTTTGCATAAGTTGGATCATCTGGCTCTGTAAGTGAAAAGAGATAATTTAAATCTTTATCTAATTTTACTACACGACCATTTTTTGTATCTGCAATGAAGTAAGAACCATCTTCTGCAATGAATACATCTTTTGGTCCAGAGAAAGTATCTACAACATCTTGTCCATTAGCATTGAATCTATCAATTACACGACGGAATTCAAGAATTTTCTTTTCTGTATATTCCAATTCAATAATTCTGTTGTTATCTGTATCAGCAACGTAAACTAGATTTCCATAACAAAACAAGTTAGTAGGATTTTTTAATGGCGTATCTAATTTTAAATCATCTGCATAAACAACATGTGATACAGTATAAACATCTGGAGATCTTTGAATTTTACTCCAGTAGTCATAAGTATAAGTATCACCTTTTGCAAAAAGCCCAGATGTAAACACAAAAAGGCTTGTCAAAACTAATAATATTTTTCTTTTCTTCATACGCCTAGTCCTTAAGTCCGGAAGTTGCCATAGTTTCCATAATCTGACTTTGTGAGAAAATAAAGAAAACAATAGGAAGTGTAAACATTACAACGATTACAGCAGCACACTGCCCTGTACGAGCAATACCACCAAGTTGAACTTGTTGTAAAGCATAACTTAACATCTTTTTGCTTTCTGTATAAATAAACGTATTGGCTTTGTTATTCCACAATGCATTTACAGAGAAGATAGAAATTGTGAGCCAAGCAGGTCTTACGTTTGGCATTACCAAACTAATAAAGATTTTCCATTCGCTTGCACCGTCAATTTTCGCAGCTTCAATTAATGACATTGGCAAACCTTCCATAAATTGCTTCATAAGGAATAATCCGATTGGAGCAGAAAAAGCTGGAAGAATTAAAGACCAGAAAGTATCTACAATGTGTAAACGACACATAATTAAATACTGTGGAATTGAAGTAACATAACCATTGAACATCAAAGCAACAACTACAATGCGGAAGAATAAATTTCCAAAAGGGAAATTATACTTTGCCAAAACATAAGCAGCCATTGAAGCAATTATTACGTGACCAAAAGTACCAACTACAGTTACGAATACAGTATTGAAAATGTATCTTGTAAATGGAACCCAAGACTGATTCATTGTAACCAACAAATCTGAAAAGTTATCAAATGTTGGATTACGAGGGAAAAAGTCTGGTGGGAACTTTAATAACTCATCAAGAGGTTTTAACGCACTTGAAATAGAGAATACTAAAGGGAACACCATAATTACAGACCAAATTCCCAAGAAAATATAGATACCAATATCACCACCAACAGAACGGTTTGGTTTACGTCTATGCTTATAGTGATGAATTGTTGGACCTTCTAAAATAGCTTGATTTTTTCGTTTCATACTCTATACCTCAATTAGTGTCCAACTCTATTAAGAGCAGCTTGGATTAATTTATTACAAATAATCATAGCTAAGAACAATACAGTAGCGATTGCTGATGCATATCCCATTTCAAAACGTTGTGAACCATAGTCTAACAAGTGAGTTACAACTGTACGAGCACAATAGTCTGTACTAGGATATCCAGCAAGTGCCATTGGAATATCACAAACGTTAAAAGCTGTTGTAATTTGCATAACTGCACCGAACAATAACATTGGCTTCATATTTGGAAGAGTAATATGCCACAACTCTTGCCAACGGTTTTGAATTCCATCAATATAACCAGCTTCGTACTGAGCTTGATCAATACCTTTAAGACCTGCAACGAATGACAAGAACCCTGTACCCAAAGAAGTCCAAAGAATTACAGGAATAATTACTTTCATAACATTAGCAGGATCTGTTAAGAACAAGATTGGTTCACTAACAATTCCCATTTTTATAAGCCAAGAGTTAGCCCATCCATATGCATCATCTTTGAACAAAGTTTGGAAAATAGTATAGGCAGAACCTGAAATTGAAGGAGCATAGAAGAAAAATACAACCAAAGTTCTAATCCATTTTGGAAGCTCATTAATAAGCCATGCAAAAATGAATGCAATAATGTATCCAACAGGACCTGTAATTACAGCAATTAAAAATGTATTTTTTACAGCAGTTTGGAAAACTTCATCTTGTAAGAACAAGTTAATGTAGTTTCTTGCACCAATAAAATTTGGTTTTTCCAAAATATTAAAGTCTGTAAAACCATAATAAATTGAGTTAATCATTGGAAGAATATTAAAAGTCAAAAACAAAATTGCATAAGGAAGCAAGAAGAAATAACAAAATTTCATATTTCTTGCTTTGCGAGCTGTATCTGACATTTCAATTTTCTTTTTAGCGATATATTTATTCATTAATTCACTCATATATATCTCCTATTATTCCACAGGTAAATTAAATTCTTGACGTTTACGGAGTAACTCTTCATTAATTTTACGAGTGTAATCAATTAATGTTTCACGAGGGTCATCCTTTTCATTAATTACTTTACGTGTACCATTTACAATATGACGAGGAGTAAAGTAACTACCAGGAACTTCAGGCAAACCACGAGATTCTTTTAATGAATTTTCCAAGATTTCTAACTGTCTTGAATTCCATGAAAGTTGTTTTAACGCTTCAACATTTGCAGTTGCATAACGAGCAGATGAACCTAACAAAGCTTCCATTTCACGACCAAAACGTAATTGAACATCTGTAGAAACCCACCATTTCATAAATTCCCAAGAATCACTCATACGTTCTTCATTTTTAAGTACAGCTTTTAATGTTTTTTCATCTACACTTTCAAATAAAGATGCATCCAATTGTGTTCCATCTTGTGAACTATATGCATAGTCTGTTGTACCAAGTATTGATTTAAGGTCTTCCATATCCATACCTTTTTTAATCATCATAGTAGCAACACCATCTACACCATTTGTTCTATCAATATATGTATTACCATTTGCATCAGTTTTTTCTGTTCCTAAGATATATGTAAAGTCCCAAAGACCTCTAATTTCTGGAGCAGAAACTGTTAATGTATTATATGTTTGATAGTCAATAATACCAAGTGGCATTTCACCAGAACGGAAACGAGAAATAAAGTCATAAATTGATGGTAATCCATAACTATTGAAGAAACTTGTATATTTCTTAAATGCAGCAATACCAGGTTCACTATCAATTAAAGTTTTTGTACCCTTTTCATTATAAATTACACCATCATTCTGATAAATCATTGTATAGAACGCTCTCATATCTGGCAACTGAATATTTGGATATGGGATAGCTACATCAAGGTTATTTCCTTGTAAAGTAGGAAGAATTGCAATTAAATCATCCCATGTTTGTGGAAGTTCAACATCCAATTGTTCCAAAATATCTTTTCTATAGAACAAGAGGTTAAATGATTCAGTTTCTGGAAGAGCATACAATCCACCATCGTATTTATATGCTTCATAAGCACTTGGATAGAAATTCTGCAACACTTCATCACAATCTTCAAAACGCATTAAGTTAACGTTAGCATTACGCAAAGCATAATCAACAGGTATTGTTCTACCTACAGAAATTACAACATCTGGACCATTCCCAGCAACTACAGCATTTAATAATGCATCCATTGCAATAAGTTTTACGTTTACTTTAATACCAGTATTAGGAGTAAAGCTTTCATCAACCATATTTTTTAAGATTTGACTCTGATCACGACCAGTTACAATCCAAACTTCAATCAAATGGTCTGCATCATCTTCATAAACGTTTCCTAACTGAGAAGAGTCAACTATAAATGATGTTACAAATGATACAAGCTCGTGCTTTGCATTTTTAAAGAACCCTGCACGTTTTTTTGTAATTTCTTTATTAACAGGAACTACTTCAATATAATCAACATCAAGTTTAGTTTCTGTTAACGATAGCAAAGAACTTCCTAATGTAGAAATGTTTGATTTAAAGTTTGCAAAACTCTTTGTAATTCTATCTGGATATTTATAGAATTGTTCAAGCTGAA
>JAGARY010000084.1 GCA_017622055.1 Treponema sp.
GTTGGAATATTACAACAAATCAAATTGGTGATTTTACACAATGGGAAGAAGATTGGTATGGGTATGAATCTTTCTTAGAACGACTAAGAGGTCGTAGGCTTGGAATTGTTTCAAGAACAATAATAAAAATTGCAGGATATACATATAACAATACTACAAGATTTTTCTTGAATGACTACAAAGAAACTTTCTTTGATTGGGATGATGAAGAAGAAGATAAAATCTTCATCTTGTATCAAAATCCTGTAACTAAAAAATATTACGAAGATGTTCCTGGAACAAGTTTGTACTATATAGAAAAAGATCTTGATGAAAATGGCAATGTTAAATTTGCAAAAAAAGGTGATGCAGATGCTATAGAAGTTTATGGTAAACTAATTTCTTTTGGCGACAAAATATATGAACCAGCTTATGTTCCTGAAGTGATTAAAGACTATATTTTCACAGGATTATGGAATTATTCTTATATGAATGAATCTTGGAGCGATAAAATTACATTCCCATGTGCAAGTCAAGACAAATTTAGAAAGAATGACTGTGTTCCAATAATCTTATCTCCAGAGTATAAACCTGAACAATATAAAATTTTCTTTGTTGACGGAAATGGAAATCAAATTCTTGAACCAATTGTAACAAAAAACGAAGAGTTCACTCTTCCATCAATTCCTGATAGAGAAAATTATTTCTGTAATTATTGGCAGTCCGAAAATCAAACAGGTTCATCTAATTCAAGTGTAACTTTAACTAAACTTGAAACAACTTTTGTTGCCGATTATGAATTAAAAAGCATTGTACTTAACTTCCATAATGAAAATAGCATTGTCGACACTATGTCTGTCTATAACGCTCGTTATTCAAGCGGGCATGAATATTTCTATGAATATGGCAATTATATTTCTTTTTACAATGTATCCACACCATCTGCACCAGAAACCGATGAAACAAAAGAGTTTTCCCATTGGGAATGCCAAGAAACAGGTCAAACCTTTTCTGCAGGGGGAAATATTAATCAAATAGACACAGTATCAACAGAATTAAACTTTATTGCAGTTTACAAATAATATAGTAAACAGTTTATTTGCGTAAAATCCTCGCAAGACTTTTTCTTGTGGGGATTTTTTTTACACTTTCCACACTTTGGGTTAGGGTATGGAGCCAGCGGCCGAAGCTTTGCGAAGGCCGAGCCACCCTGCAAGTTTTGGATACAAAACTTGAGCAACTGTTCAAGTTGCGGCAGGGGGCTGACCGTAAGGGAATGGCGGAACACCCGACCCCTAAATAAGATTTTGCTTGCAAAATTTTATTTTGGGGGAACCTCCTGATATGATATAATTTGATTATGAAAAAAAATCTTTTTACTATTTGGTGGATTTTTCTTTTTTGTTTGCTGGTTTTGAATTGCAAATTTTCTGTAACTTCGGCTGAACCAAAAATTAAAGTTTCTAAAATGCTTGCATTTATTCCAGACCGTTTTAACACTGGATGCAATGAATCTGATTTGGCGGAAATTCAAACTGGAAATTATGGCTCAATTATTGAAGCTGGAACCGATTGTGAAGAACCAAAAAACGCATATTTTGAAGTTCGGGATGGGGAAAAATACAACGACATTGTAATTAATGCTTATTCAAATAAATCTTTGGCAAATGTAATAAAAATTACCAATTTAAAATTTACACGAAAACTTATGCCTTTGAATGCAGACAGAATTGTAAAGGAAGAGCCTCTGTATAAATCGGAAAAAACAATTATTTTTGAAAACTGCAAATTTGTAAATGTTCAGCATAATTCAAAAAAATTAAAACTGATTTTTAAAAACTGCACTTTTACGGGAAATGTTTCTAGTGCAAATATTGAACTTGAAAATTGCCGAATTGAGCGAACTCAAAAAGACGCTATGAATCCGCTTGAAAACTATAAGGCAAAAAATGTTTTTGTTCGTGATTTATTGTACAAGGTTACAGATAGTGGCGCCCATGTGGACGGCGTTCAGATTTTTGGGAATAAGGATGTTCTGGCGCAAAATATTTTGATTGAAAATTGTCGGTTTGCAATTCCAAGTTTTCAGCTTCCTGGGGGAACAGCTGGTGTAAATGCAGCTTTGATGATGCAATTGGAATACGGAAATGCAGACGGAATTACTTTTAAAGATATTATGATTGATTGTGGAGGTCCTTGGTCACCCTGCAGAAGTTCAAAACCTAGGGATATTCCTCGTGGTGCTGAAGAAGGTGCACCTCCACTTTGGCAAAAAAATGTAGTTTTTGAAAATATTCATTTTAGTAATCACTACAAAAAGTGCTTTCACGGAGACTATTACACTGGAATTTCAGAAATTAATATTGGTCCGCAACAAAATCTTTATGTTACATCGGTTATTCAAGATGTTCATGGAAATACTCATATTATTGTTTCTAATAATTCAAAAGAAGATCGCACTTTGATTGTAAAATATGGCGTACAAGAATGGAAATTTGAAATTCCCCACATGCCACAACCTTTGGAAGTTTATAAATTGGAAAAGTTTCAAAATCTTACCTATGACGATTTACCTTTTGATATTGATTGCATAGTGCCAGCTCTTTTGAACAACGGCCAGTGTTTTGATGGAGAAACAAAGATTTTAGATTTTAATTTTAATAATTAAGTGTAAATTTTATTTTACTTTTGTATTTTTTTGTAAATTTTAATTGACTTTATTTTGTATTAATATTATATTTTTATATATGAAAGAATCAATAAAAAATTTAAGAGAAAACCACAATTATTCTCAAAGTTATTTAGCAACTTATTTGGAAGTTTCAAGACAAATGTACATAAAATATGAATCAGGTGAAGTTGAACCACCAATTCATGTTGTTGTAAAATTGGCAAAACTTTACAAAGTTTCTTATGACACAATCATAGATGATAAACTTTCTACTTCTAAAAATTCAGTGTCCTACAAAATTAGTCATCAAACAGAAAACACAGAAAAAGAAGTTGCATCTCCAGCAGCTTTGTATTCTGCAAATCCATATTATTTGCAACTAGAAAATTTAATTACTGCAATAAAACTTTTGCCACAAACATCACTTGCTTCGGTTGCGGCTTTTGTAAAAATGCTTCAAACAGAACAAATCACTGCAAAAAATGTTGGTAAAGTTGGCTATGGCGTTGGACAAAGTTCCAAAAAATCTAAAAAAGCATTCTTTAGTTTGGCTGGAAAATTAAACTTAGATTCAGATTCTGTAACAGAATTCCGTGAGGCAAGTTTAATATGAAGCAAATTTTAGTAGATACAAATATTTTTATTGATTATTTTAAAAAGCCAGATGCGGAAACTACTGCCATATTTGAAAAAAATGAAATTGCAACTTGTGGCGTTGTTGTTACAGAACTTTTAAGAGGAAGTAAATCCCCCAAGGAAACGCAAAAATTAAAGGCGGCTCTTGAATGTTTTGATTATCTTGATTTTGAAAAGTCTGATTGGATTGAAATTGCGGAACTTTTTATAAAACTAAAAAAATCGGGAGTTACAGTGCCTTTTCAAGACGGAATTATTTCTTACCTTGCAATAAAACATAATTGCAAAGTTTGGACTAAAGACTGTCATTTTAAAGTGATTCAATCTGTAATTCCTATTTTGGAATTGTTGTAAAAATGTAAAATTTCCATAATAATATTGATTTGTAATTGGCTTTTTTGGGGTGTTTTTTATGGAATGGGATTTTCTTTTTTTCTTTAACAGCGTTTTGCTTGGTGTAGGTCTTGCAATGGATGCTTTTTCTGTTTCCTTGGCAAATGGATTAAACGAACCAAAGATGAAAATTTCTAAAATTACTGTTATTGCAGGCACTTTTGCGTTTTTTCAAGCGCTTATGCCAATGTTGGGATGGTTTTTAGTTCATACACTTTGCAACAGTTTTTGTCAATTTACAAAAGTTGTTCCATGGATTGCCCTTGTTCTTTTGAGCTTTATTGGTGGAAAAATGCTTTACGACGGAATAAAAGGTTCTGATGAAGAAGAAACTGCATCTTCTTTGGGCTTTGCAGCCCTTATGATTCAAGGCGTTGCAACTTCTATTGACGCACTTTCTGTTGGAACTACAATTTCGGAATATGGTTTTGTAATGGCTTTGACTTCTGCTTTAATAATTGCAATTGTTACTTTTGGCATTTGTTTGGCAGGACTTTTCTTAGGAAAAACTTTTGGAACAAAACTTGCCGGAAAAGCAACAATTTTGGGTGGAGCAATTTTGATTTTTATTGGTTTGGAAATTTTTATAAAGGGATTATTTTTTTAATCTAACATCAAAACCATAAAGTAGCTATCTGTGAATTCGCCAGAATCTAGCAACAATTCTCTAGGTCTTGTTCCGTAGTTTTTAAAACCATGTTTTTCGTACAAGGCAATTGCTCGTTCATTTTTTACAGAAACATATAATTCAATTTGTAAATAGCCAAGTTTTTTGGCGTTTTCAATTGCAAATTCTATTAATGCGGTGCCAATTCCAAGATTCCAATATTCTTTCATTAAGGCAATTCCAAATTCACAACGATGGCGAATCTTTCTTTTTCCGCCGCAAGGATTTATAGCACAGTTTCCCGCAATAACGCCGTCTACTTCCGCCACAGCCATAAATGAATGTGGATTTGCTTTATTCTTTTCTAAGATTTCTGCTTCGCTTTCTTCAGTATATTGAACTTCATCTGGATAACGCAAAATAAATTCAGTTTCCGACGCCGACACCTTCAAATAATTTATCATCTGCGCCGCATCTGTTGCACACGCATTTCTTATAACACACTTTCTTCCATCTTTTAATTCAATTGTTTTTGATTCAAGTATCATATTTTTTTCCGACTCTTTCTCTAAGTTTTTCTTAATTCTTAATTTCCTAGATTGCCACGTCGCTCCGCTTCTCGCAATGACGTTCCCACTACGTCACTGCGAGACCTTTAGGTCGTGGCAGTCCATCTCTTTCTCTGAATTCTGAATTCCGAATTCTGAATTATCTACTATTCCTTCTTTATTCCATCGGACAATTGTCTTATACCCCAGTCTGCCGTACCATTTTACAAATGTTGTCCAGTGGATGTAGCTTATGTCGTAGCCTTGTTCTTTTAAAATTTGAGTTGCTTTTTGAACCATTTTTAGGCCAATGCCTTTGCGTCGATATTCTGGAACAGTTCCAACGCAGCCTGGCCCCGCAATTTTTAAACCTTTGTAAGTTCCAAATGGTCCTAGTGCACAAAAAGATGCAATTTTATCTCCATCGAAGGCACAAAAAACTTTTTCATCTGAATCTTCATTAAAAAATTCAAGCCAATCTTCTTCTACATCTTTTATGGCTTTTTGCATTATTGGATCTTTTACACTTTTTTCCCAAAAACCAAATGTAATTCCTTTTGGAATTGAAATTTCAACTTCATCTTCAAAAAAATCTTTTAGTTCTAAAATCATTTCTTCAAAAACTTCGTCGGAATCCATATTTTTTACATAATCTTGCTCAAAAAAATCAGGATGAAGTGCAAAAAATAAATCTTTATCAAATTGCATAAATTTTTCCTTTTTTATTGCCACGCGGATTCGAAAAATCTACGATTTTTCTTTTTTTCTCCACGGACCTTCCTGTTATTCGGGGCGTTGCGGGTGTGTAAGACCGCTGGCGGTCGGACCGAGGGGGAGACTTCCCCCTTCCTCTTAATTCTAATTCCTCTGGATTGCCACGTCGCTCCGCTCCTCGCAATGACGCTCCCACTACGTCACTGCGAGACCTTTAGGTCGTGGCAGTCCATCTCTTTCTCTGAATTCTGAATTACCTACACTTCCCCTTTTTCCATTTTTATCAAAATACCTTTATCGTTCAACGGTGGCAATGCTTGATATTTTGAAATTCCAATAAGATCTTTTCCAAACATATCGAACATATTGCTTTTAATTGTGAACGGAGGAACTCGTCCTAAGATTTTTTCTCCATCTGTAAGTAAGCCTGTGTGAATTGGCATTGTGTATTCGCCTTTTTCTTTAAAACCGCCACCACTTGCCAAAACTGGAATTATTGCAAGGCGACCGTTTAATAATTCTTTTGCAGTTTTATTTGTTGGCTTAATTGTCATTGAACAATTTCCGTTTTTTGGAATATCGTTAAGAGAAATGTTAGCACCGCCTGTGTTTTTTACACGATATTTTTTTGCTGTTTTTTTGTCTGCATATCCGCGAAGCAATTTTCCGTTTTTTATAAATGTTACTTTATCACCTTTGTTCACAACTCCGTCTCCATCCCAAAAAGCGCCCATCCAAGCATTTTTGTCTGAAGTATCATGAATAACGGTAAAATCATCTGCAAATAATTTTTGACCGATTTTTCCAGACAAAAGAGAAGTTCCTTTTTTTAGAGATTCTGCATCTAAACAATTTCTTAGCAAAGAAGTATAACCATAATATTTGTCGTAAATAATAATTTCTTCTGGAAGTTCAACATTTTTTTCAAAATTTTGCAAATATGCGTCTGCCATATCTTTAAATTTTTTCATGCTGAATTTTCGTAAACTAAATGAAAAATATCCGTCACACATTTCTTTGCTATCTACATGCTTAAAAGAAATATCTACAAAAATGTGAGAATCTTTTGTTGAATAATCCAACCCTTTTTCATTTTTCATAGAAGAAAAATTGATATTTTGAATAAATTCTCCATTAAAAATAAACTGCGGGTATGTTTTTTTCAAATATGAAAGACCTTTTTTTGCAAAATCCATAACTTCTTTATCTGAATATTCTTTTTTCTGAAGATTTCTGTGACGAACGCCCTCTTCCAATTCAAATTCATAAGGACGCTTTAATTCCAAGTTTTTTTCTGCTTTTGCAAAACCTTCTTCATCTGTCATTTTCCCTTGCTGATAATGAATTCCCACAAATCCGTCTTTATGAACTCTAAATGAATGCGTTTCTTTATTCACTTTATCAAACGAAACAATTTGTGTTTCTTGAATTCCAACTTTAGAGCTACTATATTCATTAAATAATTTTTCTTTCATTTCTCTTTCCTTTTTTAATTAGTTGATTGTTAATTTTTTTACTCTGATTGTTGGACCGCCCGTTCCAGCAGGAACGCTTTGTCCATCTTTTCCACAAGTGCCGCTAAAGAATTCCAAATCATTTCCCACAGCATCAATATCAAACAAAGTTTTAAAAACACTTCCTGTAATAACATTTACTCGTAAAGGTTCGGCAAGTTTTCCATCTTTTATTTTGTAGCATTTTGCTGGCTGAATTGTAAAAGTTTCTTGTCCGGTTCCGTAATTCCAATCGTAAACATAGATTCCATCTTTTACACCTTTTATGATTTCATCTGGATCTTCAGTACCGTTTTCCATGTAAGTATTTGTCATTCGCACTATTGGAGCATAGTTTGCATTTTGTGCACGAGCATTTCCTGTTGGTTTTTCTTTTAATGTTGCTGCCGATTTTGCATCATGCAATCGTCCAGTTAAAATTCCATCTTTTATTAGATACACTTTTTGCTTTTTGTTTCCTTCATCATCGTAAGGACAGTATCCGTGATTAAAAGAATCGCCTTCATCAACAATTGAAACTTTTTCAAAAGCAACTTTTTTACCCATTGGCCATTCACCTTGCAATGTTTTATCATTAAGCATAAAATCTGCTTCGCTTTTGTGACCAAAACTTTCGTGAGTAAAAACAGATGTTACACTTGGAGATAAAACACAAGTATATTCTCCAGGAACAACATCAACTGCATTTTTTGCAAAGTCAAAGCCACGGTCAAATTCTTCAAAAACTTCGTTTTCTCTATTCCAAAGTTTATCAAAGTCAAATTCATGTATTTGTTTAAAGATTCCATAAGGAACATCATTTACATTTACTTCATAAGCCACAACTAAATAACAACGCTGATAATCTTGAATGATTTCTGCGCACTTACTTGAATAAAATGATTTTTCAGCAAAATCATAATCAAATCCAACTCCAAAATTTTTAATCTCTTTAATTGATTTTTTTTCACAATTTTTGTAATAAGAACGAACAATGCTTTCTCTGTCTTCTGCAGTTAAATTTCGTAAATCTCTTTTGCCAGTAAAAACTAAAACAGAATCTTTACAATCGCCCAAGTTTTTTACAATTGGATTTTTTAAGATTTTTGGATTTGGTTTTGCCAAAGTTGCAAGATTATCAATTTTATCTTGTATATTTTCTATATCATCAGTTTGACTTGTGTACCACATTTTTCCGTCAAACACGCGAATCATTGCAGTAATTGTTTCTACTTCTGAATTTTTTTCAACTTCTTTGTTTCTTAATTGAAAACAAGCACTTTTTCTTTTCTCTATACGAACATCTGTATAAAGATTTTCTGGAAAATTATACTTCACTTTTTTTATCTCCTTTTTTTAAATTATAACATTCAATTATTACACAGGCAATCGGGAATTTATTCGATAGACAAATTTAGATTCATAAACTAGTATAGAATTTACAAAACTATTTTAAGGAAAATTTATGAGAAAACTTAAGAAAATTGGATTATTATTTTTGTTTTCAGCTTTAATTTTTGGGTGTGACATCAATATAAATCAACCTGAAGATGAACAACAGATTGAAAATCCCACAGACAATGATTTAACAACAGAAAATACTCCCGAAGATTCAGATGATAAAACAGAATCTGATAATTCAGATGAAACTCAACCAGATAATTCTACAGAGCCAGAAAATATTACAACTATCAAAGGCTCGGAATTAGACAGTAATGCTTGGTATTTTAAAAGTTATGATTTATCTGAATATGCTAATCAAACAGTGCAAATTGAACTTTCTTGTAAAATAAAAACTTCAAGTTCAAATAAAATTCATTTAATGTGGCAAATTAATAACTCTGAATATCCTATAGTAGCCCAAGCAGATGTTGGTTCAGAATGGATTGAACTAAAGGAAACTAAAGAAGTTTCTATAGCAAAAGGAAATCAACTTTATCTTTCAACTTATCAAATTAATTTTTCCAATTTAACTATTTATATTAAAGACTTTTCATATAAAGTTACTGCATTAGATTCATCTGACAACAACACAGATGACGTTATTACAAATAAAACCAATTGGCTTTCAGATTCTACCCCATCATTAAAAGAAACATACAAAGACATTTTTGATTCCTTTGGACTTGCCTGTGAATATGGAACCTTCGGAACTGGTTGGGGAACTCCTGTTGAATTATATTACGACGAAGTTCAAAATGGACTAAAAAAACATGTCGATTCAATAACTCTTGGAAACGAACTCAAACCACAATTTATGCTTTGTTGGTGGGATAAAGGAGACGGAGCAAAAGAAAGTATGACTTCATTTACTGCATCAAATGGTCAAATAATTCAAGTTCCAGAAACAATTCAAGGGTTATCTAGATTAAATGATATTCTTACAATTCTAAAAAAGAACAACTTAAAAATGCGTGGTCATGTTTTAACTTGGCATTCTCAAACACCAGATGATTTTTTTGCAGAAGGATATTCTGCAAAATACAATGGCAAATTAATTTCAAATCCTGTTAGCAAGGAAGTTATGACAGCCCGTCACGAATGGTACATAAAAACTATTTTAGAATACGTAAATGATTGGGAAGCAAAAAATGGATATGGAACAGGCAACCACATCATTTGGACTTGGGATGTTGTAAACGAAGCAATTGCAGATGATGCTACAACAACAGCTTATTTGCGAGGTTCTACATCAGGAACAAAAGATAAAACACCTGCTGATGGAGGTTCAAGATGGTATCAAATTTACCAAAGCGATGAATTTATTGTAAATGCATTCAGATTTGCCAACGCCTATGCACCTGCAGATGTTCCTTTGGCATACAATGACTACAATGAATATATGGATTATGAAAAAGGATGGAAAACAACTGGCATTCTGAACTTAATTGAAAGCATAAAAAAAGGCGAAGCACAAACAATAAATGGAAAATCTGTTGCACCAAGAATTGACGTAATGGGAATGCAATCGCATGTTAATCCTGATTGGCCTGGAGTTTCTGGATATGAAAACGCATTAAAAAGATATTTGGCCGCTGGTGTTGATGTTCACGTTTCAGAATTTGATATAGCAGCAACTTCTACTGGCAGTGCAAAATCAGCATATTCAGATTATTTCAAAATGCTCAAAAAATACGGAAAGAATTATTCTGGAACAAACAAAATAACAAATGTTACTATTTGGGGGCTAAATAATGAAAACTCATGGATTAGTAATGATGGAACTCAGTATCCTTTGTTATTCAACAAAATAAATAACGAATACATTCCAAACGATTCTTTTGATGCCGTAATTGAAGCAGCTCAAAACTAAAAAACAGATTCCCGCATCAAGTGCGGGAATGACACAGGAACAATTACAGAACTTTTGTGTTGTACGATAATTATACTTTACAATAATTAAATCTTATAGTAAAAACTCGTTAAACCAAATATTTGATCCTAAATATGTAAAAAAATATCGTGCAACTTCCTTTTCATCATTAATAAAATAAAAATATATCCAAGTAGCACCATCTGAATAATTTTCCTTTTTTATAATCATCTTTGTAAAAGAATCATCTCCGTATTGCCCTTCTACATCATATTCTCCAAAAGAAAATCCACTTTGAACCAATGTATTATACACAGTTAATATTCGTGTATTTTTTTTAAAAACATATTCTGTTTCAGTTTGGTATAAACTTGCATCTGTATCAAAAATATTTGGTTCGGCACATCCAAAAAACGCAATACAAAAAATCAAAAATAAATACTTCTTCATATTATTCCTAAAAAATTATACTATTAATATAAAAATAAATGTGAGTTCTGTAAATAATAAATTACAAAATGAAAAAATGTTTTATTGGTATGGAATTATATTAAGTAATATGGAATACTGTATTGCAAGAGTAGGAGATACACCTCAAATATTTGAAAAAGTTAGTAA
>JAGARY010000085.1 GCA_017622055.1 Treponema sp.
AGAAAAATACGGGGGTAAAAATGGCAATAAAATGTTTTTCGTTAGGTGCTGCACAAGAAGTAACAGGTTCAAAACATATCTTTCAAATTGATGACAGAATGTTCATGGTAGATTGCGGAGCGTTTCAAGGAAAACGCAAAGAATCAGACCAAAAGAATCGCAACTTTCAAATAGACACAGACCGTCTTGAGTCTGTAATTTTAACCCACGGACACCTTGACCATTGCGGACTTCTTCCTTTATTAACAAAAAAAGGCTACGCCGGAAACATCTACGCAACACCAGCAACCCGAGATATTGCAAATCTTGTAATGATGGACAGTGCCAGAATTCAAGCTCACGATGCAGAATTTCTTGCAAAGCAAGCCGCAAAAAAAGGCGAAAAATTTTTATGGAAACCTCTCTACGACGAAAATGACTGTGTTGCAGCAGCAAATCAAATTGTTTCTTTATCATATAATAGAAAGATGTACATCGCCCCAGACGTACAATTAGAATTTTTTGACGCAGGTCACATTCTTGGTTCTGCATTTGCAAGTATTACAATAAATCCAAATCCAAAAAATCCAGAAAAAGAAACTCGCATTTTATACACAGGAGACATTGGCCGCAAATGCAAACCAATTATCAGAAATCCTGCAATAAATATGCCAGCCCCAGATTACATTTTTTTAGAATCAACATACGGAAACAAACTTCACGATAATCACGAATTTGCCATGAAAGAACTTGAACGAATTGTAAGAGACGCTTGTGCAAAAAAAGGAAAAATCATAATTCCGTCTTTTGCAGTAGAACGTGCACAAGAACTTGTTTTCTATTTACATTTGCTAACAGACAAAAAGAAGATTCCTGTAATTCCAATTTATGTAGACTCTCCAATGGCAAGCAACGTAACATCAGTTTTCCGAGTTCATCCAGAATGTTACGACGAATCTGTAAACGAAGCTTTCTTAAAACATCACAAAAATCCATTTGGATTCAGTTCATTAACATTTACAACAAGCATAGAAGATTCAAAACTGTTAAACAAAAAAGAAGGCCCAATGATAATTATTAGTGCCGACGGAATGTGCGAAGCGGGCCGAGTTTTGTATCACCTTGCAAACGAAATTTCAAATCCAAAAAATACAGTGATGATAGTAGGGTATATGGCAGAAAATACTCTAGGTCGTCGCATCTTTGAAGGTCAAAAAGAAGTAAAAATCCTTGGAGATATGTACAAAGTAAATGCCACAATTGAACGTTGTAATGCCTTTAGTGCCCATGCCGACTACAACGAAATGATAGAATGGCTTGGCGAAATTGACACTTCTCGCCTCAAAAAAATCTTCTTAATCCATGGCGAAAAAGAACAACAAGAAGCCTTCAAAGAACATCTTGCTCAAGCAGGCTTCCCAAACGTCGAAATTGTAGAAGAAGAAAAGGAATACACGTTGTAAAACATATAGAACGGATTTTTTGTCATCCTTGTTCCTAACACATCCCGTCATTGTCACTATAAAACACATTGTCATTGTCGCACTAGATGCGACAATCTTTCCCCACAATCTCCAAAAATAAAACAAAATGCCATACAATAGCGCAACATCTATTTCAAAGCGTTTCACCTTGCCCCCACCCAAAACAAATCAAAAAAAACAAAAACGACCTAATAATCAGGTCATATAAATTAAAAAATAAAATATCCTAAAAATAGTGTCAAAAAAGGTGAAGTAGATATGGAAAAGAAAAATAAAACAACAATGCCAAAAAAATATAACAGAGTAAACATCGCAGGCCTAAACATAAAACGAATCCGCACAACAAACTTTCCAAATATGTCCCAAAATGGCCTTGCCGCTCAATTGCAACTAAAAGGCATCATAATAACCAAAAATACAATCCAACGAATGGAAGCAGGTCTATGTGCAATAAATGATATTCAATTAGTTGCAATCGCAGAAGTTCTTCACGTCACAATAGACAAACTCCTAGACGAAAGTCCATACCAAATAAAATACCCCACAGAAGAAAATCCAAACAAAAACGTAGCAGAATAAAAATGCCGTTCCCTGTGGCAAAGCCACAGGTCGCTCCATTCCGCTATTCCCTAACGGTCAGCCCGGGTCGCATCCTGAACGTGTGCTTCATTTTTTTTGTTTCATAAATTTCACAAAAAAAATGTCCCCGTGGCCGCCATCGCTTTCGCTCGGCGTAGCTCCAGTCGCTAACGGGAAAATTCCTCTTTCATTCACAAACTTATTCAAAATGTCGTCTTCGGGCTTGACTCGAAGATCTTCTTCACCATCATAACAAGTTGCAAATCGACGTAGTAATCCAGTTAAAAACACCAAAAAAGGTATACAAAAAAAATAAAAAAAAAGTTTAAAAAAAAGTTTAAAAAAAATTAAAAATTTTTAAAAATTGTGTTGACACTTTTTTTAATAAGGTATATATTCATTATCACCGTCGCACAACACAAGAGCGACACAGAAAAGCCTCAGAAATGAGCAACAGTTTTTTGACAAAACAGGGAAGGAAAGAAGCAATAGAACAAGTAAGGTTCTA
>JAGARY010000086.1 GCA_017622055.1 Treponema sp.
GACTGTAATACAACATTCCAGGATCAAAACGAGCACCACCGCCAGAACAGTTTTCAAGCAAAAGGTTAGGGAAGTCTGTAATCAATCTTTCTTGCATTTCGTAAACAGCCAAAACGTATCTATGGAAATATTCACCCAATTGGTCTGCAGGTAATGATGGAGTTCCAATATCAGAAAGCTGACGGTTCATATCCCATTTTACATATTCAATATTTGCACTTTTTAAGATTTTTGCCACAGATTCATAGGCAAAATTTCTAGCATCTGGATTTACAATATCAAGAACAAGTTGTTCTCGGCTCATTCCTGGCACACGCCCAGGAATTTGAATTGCCCAATCAGGATGAGCGCGGAAAACATCACTATCTGGAGAAATCATTTCTGGTTCAAACCAAATTCCAAATTTCAAACCAATTTTATTAACTTGTTCAACAAGATTTTTTAATCCACCGTTGATTTTTTCTTCATTTACAACCCAATCTCCAAGGCTGCAATTGTCGCTGTTACGTTTTCCAAACCAACCGTCATCCATAACAAGCATTTCAATTCCGTCTTTTTTAGACTGACGAGCAATTTCCAACAGTTTTTCTGTATTAAAATTAAAATAAGTTGCTTCCCAGTTGTTAATTAAAATTGGGCGAGGTTTTGCCTTAAATGGCGAGCGAATCAAATGTTCCCTGTACAAATCGTGGAAAGCGTGGCTCATGCCGTTTAATCCCTTATCAGAAAAAACTAAAACAGCTTGAGGAGTTTCAAAAGCATCACCAGAGTTTAATTTCCAGCTAAAGTTTTCTGGATTAATTCCCATTGTTACACGAAGGGAATCAAATTGATTTTTTTGAACTTCTGCCACAAAGTTTCCGCTGTAAATAAAGTTTACGCCGTAAACGTTGCCTGCATTTTCTGTAGCAGTTTTATCTAAAATTGCCAAAAATGGATGTTCTTGATGACTAGTTTCTCCACGTTTTGAAACAACACCTTGTTTTCCCATATGAATTGGGCGGCGGTCCAAATGACGTTCTCGAGCCCAAGAACCATGCAAAGTAATCATATCAAAATTGTTGTCGTCCATATCAAAAGCCGCAGAAAGGGCTTTATTTACAAAAATAGTTTGGCTACTGTTATTTTTAATTTTTGCCCAACGAACAATAGCATCACAATCATCAAAAACAGAATAATATAAATCAACTTCCACATTTAAAACTGCATCTTCAGTTGTAATTACCAAAGTTTTGCTTTTAGATTTTTCTGCAAAAACACTTGGAAGACCCGGAATTTGCACAGTTCCTTCTATTATTTTGTGATTTTTATAAATTAATTCCACGCCATTGTGATTTGTTGCGTCAGAAATTGCCAAAGCCGATTCTCTAAAATCTCCAATTCCGTCTGTAGGATATTCCATTGGCAAAAAATCTAAAAGTGAATGCTTTTCTCTAAAAATTTCTTGTCCGCTAAAACCGTATTCCATTTGGCGAGTCAAATAAGACAAATCGTCATCCCCAATTTTTGTTCCGTAATAAACGTGAGAAATGTGTCCCTTGTGAGAAATTAAAATCTGGTAAGATGACTCTGGTGTTTGCAAGTGAAAAATTTTTGTTTGTTCGTTGAATTTAATCATACAAAGTTCCTTAAAAAATATTTGGGCAACTTTTTGCAAAATCTCGTAAACTCAATTTTGCAAAAACCGCTCATTTCGCCATTCGGTAGCCCTCAGCCCCTTGCTTTCGTTTGCAAGCAAACTCGCAAGGTGGCCGCTTTGCGTGGCTCCAATCGCTGTTGCAGTTCTTATAGTATACCATTGAATTTAAAAAGTATTGAAAAAAAATGTAAAGATTGTTGTAAAAAAATAGAAAAAACTGGAGAAAAGATCTTACACGAGGATGATAGTTTTGTTGTCATTGTCGTCCTCGTGCTTGACACGAGGATCTTATACGACAATCTTTTTCATGTCCGACAATGACAAAATTCAAACTTATTTTATGCTAATAGATTCTACAACAGTTTTTTTGCCTTCTTTAAAGACACCGTTGTAAGGTTCTAAAACAATTTCGCCGCCTTGTGAAAAATCAAACGCTTTTGTGCTTTTTGTCCATTCAGCAGGTTTTTTGCTGCTTTTTCCCCAAAGTTGATATTTTGTTTTAAGTTCAATGCGGAAAATATGTGTTCCATCATCAACCCAAGTTGCTTCGTTATTGTTTGCATTTTCGCGAATTCTTAAACGTAATGGAACATCTGTTGAAGATACTTTTATTTCTAAAATATCTCCTTCAAGTTTTTCAAATTTCCATCCACATTTTGCATAATTTGCTTTATTCCAATTGATAGAAAAATCATCATCAAGCCAAGCGCTCTGTCTTGCAGAACCAAGTTTTGAATCATTAAGCATAATATTTGCAGGTTGTTCTTTTTCTGTATCTGAAGAAAGTAAAGTAACAGATTTTACAATTGTTTTATCACCTTTTTTTATTTTTTGACTAACAATATGAAGTTCATTTGTAGTAAGGCCTGGTGTAAATTCTCCATTTTCAAAGACGCTTGCGTTAGAACCATCCAGATTTACTTCAAATATTCCAGGTTTTATAGCATGACCAGTCCAATAATGTGCTTCTGCTCCATTTGACAATTTTTGACGAATCCAAACTTCTGTACCTTCTGTTTCAATACGCACTTTTTTGTAAGCAGATAAATCTGTGTCTCGAAGGTTCCATCCAACAGTTCCGTAATCTTTTGTCCATTGAATTTCCCCATTATCTAGTACAAAACAATCCCAAAATGATTTTAATGGAGCACCTAACAATTGTAGATTTTCATTTTTAATTTTATTTTCTTTTAAGAATTGTATGCTTTTTACAACAGTTTTTCCTTTTTTTTGTTCAAAATTATTTAGAAAAATTTTAATTCCTTTAGATTTATCTATTGGTTGTGCATTTTCATCTTTCCAAGAATTACCTTCACCAGTTAAGTCTGCTTCAAAAATATTTGATTCTGTAAAGCGGAACCAATGGGCATTGC
>JAGARY010000087.1 GCA_017622055.1 Treponema sp.
AGACCCATGGTACACTGGCAACTTTGACAAAACATACGCCGACATTCAATTAGGTTGCCAAGCACTTTTAGAAAAAATAAAAGAAAGGATATAAAAAGTTGGGCGTGCCCGTGGCACTGTCGCAAATGCTCCAGCACCACGGTCGGGCTTTTCAGGGTTCCCTAACGGTCATCGTCCTCGGGGCTAAAGCCCCTGCGGTCGACGCTCCGCGCCCTTCCAATCCCTCACGCATAAAGTTTATTTATTAATATTCAACTTTACCACTACCAGAAACATCAACTCCTGTCATTTCCATTATAAAATCAATAAATTCTGAATATAACATAGTATCGCTGTACACTTCTTTAGAACCATTTGAAACAGCAATTTTGATTGAAACCATATCATCAAATTTTTCAATCATAGCTTCAGTAATTTGACCAGCTGTATCATATCCTACATTAATAAGGTCTAAAATATCTTGCTTTTCTGCTGAAGTAGAAACAGTTATTGAAACAATTCCACCAACTTTTTCTTTTGTACAAACAGCAACTTTATATTCAACTTCAGAATTTACACCTGCTTGAGTAATAGATACCCCTTCTTCAGATGGTTGCATAAAAGACAAAATATCTCCATAAGTTACTTCTGCATTAACTGCAAATTCTGATTTTGCAGAAATTGCTTTTACAGGTAATATCATTTCAATGTTACTTGCAAAAAAATCTTGTAAAATAGTGTTTACAAGACCTTCTATATCAACGACTGTAGCGGCAAGAATATAATCAACATCTGCTGCAGCCAATGTTTCATCTTTGTGTTCTAATACGTTTTCAAAATCAAGATTCCATCCAAATTCAGTATGTTCGCAGTTTTCAATTGAATTACCATAATTTTCACAAGACAAATCACAACATTGATAAGTAAAATGTTTAAAATCAGCATCAGCATCTAAATTTAAATATAATTTGTCAATTGCAACAAAGTCATCTAATAAAACTAAATAATCATCAAATTGAGCTTTTGTTAATCCTAAAGATTCATACATAACTTCAACAAGATCTTCTGAAGAAGGACTTTGTTCATTACTGCTCATCCATTCATTAATTTGAGAAACAACATTATCATAAACATCGCAAAGTGCTTTGAACCATTCTGTAAAAGATACTTTTCCAATATTAATTTGTTCATCAAAATCTATTTTTATTTTATTAATGTCTACAATAGAACTTCCATATTCTGGCAAACATTCAAATACAGCTTTTGCAAATGCATTAACTTGTTCAACAATTTCTAATGCTGTTTTAGCTTCTTTACCAACTGTAGTAACAATGCTTCTTTGGTTGCCACTCATAACGGAATCAATAGACTCGGAAACTTCTGTTACAACTGTGTCTAACATTGCAACAAATTCTTCTTCATTTGTTGGATAAGTTTCTACATCTGCAATAGCAACTACAAAAGGATCTGTTGTATCTACTGATTCTTTTATTTCTACACTAGGAAGTTTAGCTTCAAATTTGTTATCAGAAATACTAAATTCAAATGTTGTAGCTTTAGCTTCTTTCATAACACCACTTTCATCAGCAACTTTTTCAACTTTTAGAGTCATTGTAGATAAACTATCACTAGTAATATCTCCTTCAAAAGTTCCAGAATACTTTAATACACCATTTAAATAATATTTCCATGTTCCACCAACATTTGCAGCAGTTTTTTGATTTACAACAGACAATTTTTGAGTAAAAACATATTTTCCACCATTGTCATCTTCACAAACTAATTCTGCAACATCACCATTAGTCGAAACTTTACCAACAGAACCAACAGAATCTGGTTTGTCTAATTCTGAACCACCTCCTGTTCCAGAATCACTTTCTGTTCCAGAACCATCAACACCTTTACTAGGGTTATCACAAGAAACAACACCAAAAATCAATGAAGTAGCTAAAAGCAAACTCCCCATAACTTTAAAAGTTCTTTTCATAAAAACACTCCTTAAATTTCAGTATTTACTGAAACTTAAGCATACCCCCCCCCACTTACGAATACCTACAAAGTGCCTTATATTACCAAAAGAAAGAAGAAGAAAAAAGAATGGAGGAGGAACGAAAAAATGCGGAAAAGATTGAAAGCATAC
>JAGARY010000088.1 GCA_017622055.1 Treponema sp.
AATTTGTATAAAGATGAAATTATGTATAAAACAATAAAAGAAACAAGAGAAGCGTTAAAATCTGGAGCAATTACAAGTGTTGCTTTGGTGGAATCTTCTGTAAAAACTTTTGAAGAAGATAAATCTTCGGCAATTCCTTTGAATGCATTTATTGAAATGTATGAAGATGCGGCTACAAAAGCGGCTGCTGCAGATGAAGAAATTGCTGCTGCACGAAAAGCTGGGGCAGCTGCATTAGAAAAATTGTTTGCAGAAAAACCTCTTTTGGGAATTCCTTTTGCAAATAAAGATAATATCAACTCAAAAGGTCACAAATTAACTTGTGCTTCTAAAATTTTGGAAGGTTATGTGGCTCCTTATAACGCAACTGTAATTGATCGCTTGGAAAAAGCTGGTGCAATTGCGCTTGGACGTTGTAATCAAGACGAATTTGCAATGGGTTCTTCAACTGAATATTCAAGTTACGGGGCAACAAGAAACCCAATTAATCGTGAATATGTTTCGGGTGGTTCTTCTGGTGGTTCGGCTGCAGCGGTTGCTGCAAATCAGGCAATTTTTGGCCTTGGTACAGAAACTGGTGGTTCGGTTCGTTTGCCTGCTAGTTATTGTGGAATTTATGGATTAAAACCAACTTATGGTGTTTTGAGCCGTTGGGGCGTTGTTGCTTATGGTTCAAGTTTAGATCAAGTTGGGCTTTTGGGCCACACTCCAGCTGACATTGCTGAACCTTTGAGTTTAATGTGTGGTGTTGATACTTTTGATGATACTTCGGCAGATTTGCCAAATGTTGATTCAATTAAAAATCTTTGTGCATTGTCTGATGATGAATTTAAATCTTTAAAAATTGCAATTCCTGCTCAATTCTTAAAAACTGATGGTGCCGACGCTGATGTTGTAAAATGTTTTGAAGAAACTAGAGCTTGGTTTGAAAATAAAGGTGCAAAAATTGAAGTTGTAGATTTGCCAATTTTGGACGCCTCGATTGCAAGTTATTATGTAATTGCTCTTTCTGAAGCAGCTTCTAACCTTAGCCGTTTTGATGGAATTCGTTATGGTCGTCGTGTTGATAATTCTAAAGGTTATGATGAACTTTATGTTGATACACGTTCTGAAGGTTTTGGACCAGAAGTAAAACGTCGTATTGTAATTGGTAACTATGTTTTGTCTGAACAATTCTCTGGTGATACATACAAAAAAGGAATGACTGTTAGAGCAAGAATTCAAAGTGAAGTTGCAAAAGTTTTTGAATCTTATGATTTAATTTTGTGTCCAACTTGTCCTACTGCGGCTTTTAAACTTGGTTCAAAAGTTGATGATCCTCTTGAAATGTATTTAAGCGACCTTTACACAACTTTTGTAAACTTGGCTCGCATTCCTTCTATTAGTGTTCCTGCAGGAAAAACTTCTGGTGACGGAATGCCAATTGGTATGCAATTTGCTGGAAAAATGTTTAATGAAAGTTTAATTTTACGCGTTGCACAAAATTGGGAAAATGATCATCCAAATTGTGGAATTGCTGTAGAATAGATAAAATAATAGATTTTTTTGGAGCAAGAAAATGAAAAAGATTTTTGGTTTATTTTTAGTTGCTTTTATGGCAATGGGAATGTGTTTTGCCGACCCTGTAGAAGGTTATTGGATTAGTTATGATGAAAAATCTGGTGAAGCAACTGCTGGTTGGGAAATTAAAGCTCAAGATGGAAAACTTTTTGGAACTATTGTTGCTGTTGCTGGAAAACCACAAGATATTAAAGCAACTGGGGCAAAAGGAAAAAAATATAACAATTTTTCTTACAAAGGTGATTTAAGCGATTTGACAACAGTTGGAACAACTTGGATTTGGGACTTAGTTCAAAAATCTGAAGGAAAATGGGAAAAAGGTTATATTATTGATCCAAATGATGGAAATCGTTATAAATGTAGAATTACTTTCCATGCGGCTGACGGTTCAGAAAAATATCCTGTAGACACTTTGGAAATGCGTGGGGAAGTTGGACCTTTTGGTCGTAGCCAATTCTGGAAATCTGCAACAGAAGAAGAAGCTAAAGGATTAAGATAATTTAGAATTCAGAATGAAGAATGAAGAATTGTGAAAGCGTAGCGAGAAGAGATTTAGCCTTTGGGAAAAGTTGTCGTCGCGAGCGGATTGAAGCAATCTAATGAAGAAGTGAACATTTGTTAAATGGATTGCCACGTCGCTGTGCTCCTCGCAATGACAATTGTACGACGATTGCCACATCGCCCTGAACGGGCTCCTCGCAAATATAAAAACTCTGTAAATGTCGGGAGGGGACTCCCGACATTTTTTTTATCTACTACCAAAACTTAAACCATTCAAAATCAAAATTACAGCCTGGCAAGAATACAAAACTTATTTTGCCTTTTCCTGCAATCTTTTCTAAATCAAATGTTTTTTCTTGGTAAGAATCTGTGTGAGCAAATTCAATTAATTGTGTTGTGGAATTTCCATCTTTATCAAAGAATTTGATATTGATTGAGTTATTTTCGGTGTTAGATTTTCCACAAATTGTAATTTTTGTTGCTCCTTCTTCACCAAAATCCATATTTTCAAAATCTAAGTTTACGTTGTTTCCAATTTGTTCAACAGCTTTTTCTGTTTTTGTAAAGGAATCGCCGGCAACAACATTAGCATCTAAAGCTCTTAATTTTGAAAGTGCTTTTTTAGTTTGGTCAAAGTAGAATCCCTGGAAATAAAGACCTGTTGTAAAGGCAAATCCCAGTTTATGAACTCCAAACAATCTTTTTGGTAATGTGTACACATTTTCTGTATAAGTGTTGTATGTGGAAGGTGCTTTGTATGTTGCTTTTACCAAACATTCAGAACCTTCTGCGTATGGATTTCCTTCCCAAATTTCAAATGGTAATTCTTCATCAAAAGAAAAAATTGGAATGTGGATTGTGTCTGCACCGTCAGTTCCAAAATCAACTTTGTCAAAAGAAATCCAAGTTGGGCCTGTGTCACGAGTAGAAATTCCCCCAAGCAAAGAAAGTCTTGGTTTTGGTTTGTTGTCTTCTTTGTTGTAATCTGTGTGTTTTAAAGCTTCAATCAAATTGTAAGGATTAAACTTAGGATTTCCAACTCCGCAAACAGAGAATTCTAAATCACTAATGATTTGTGGAAGTTCAGTTTCATTTTTTGCACAAAGGCGTAAACGACATTCACCATCACAAATTGCATTGATTGTTGCCTTTTCAATTCCAGAACCAACTCCCAAAATATCACAAACTTCAATAAAATCTGTTGGAACACTTTCTTTTAATACAACTGTCCAGTAAATATCTTTTGTTGTGGCATTTTCTGGAAGAACTTTTGCTGTAGCAAAAATCTGTTTGTTTTCTTTTGTAAGATTTTTGTCTCCTTCAACAGAAACCAAAATATTTCTAATTGGAATAAAATCTTTTTCTGGTTTTACAGATTTATCTGCTTCTGTTTTTGCAAATGATTTTCCGTCATAAATTAAAGCATCAGATTTTAATTCTTTACTTACCGCAGTAACAGTAAATTTTGAATCTTTTGATTTTGCTCTAACAATTGCCAAAACTCTGTTGCTAAATAATTTTCTTGTGTGAGTTTTTCCATCTTTAGAAACATATTCTTCGTAATCTGTGGAATCTCCATTATCCATTCCCACAAGTTCAGCATCTCCTGAAACGTTGATTGTAACATAATTGCGAGCATTTTCTACAAGATGACCATTTTTATCAACTGTTTTTGCGTGAATAAAGAACAAATTGTCGTAATCTTCAGTTTCTGCTTCCAAAACTACAGATTCCGGATCTTCAAATGAATATTTATAATCTGTTGCAATTTCTTTGTCATTTTCGTCGTAAGCAATTGCTTTTAGTTCACCTTTTTTGTAAGGAACTTGAACTTGCAAATATTGGTCGCTGTCAGTTTGATGATTAATTTCTTTTGTTCCCAAAAGTTCGCCATTTAAGAACAATTTGATTTTTGGTGCGTTTGAATGAACACGAATATCAATTAATTGGCCTTCATTAAAATCCCAATATGGGAAAATGTGAACAAAAGGATCTTTTTTGTAACAAGTCCATTCGCCTTTGTACATATAGAATGTGTCTTTTTCAAAACCTGCTGTATCAATTTGACCAAAATAAGAATTTTTTGTGTGATATGGAGTTGGTTCTCCAATGTAGTCCCAACCTGTCCAAATAAATTGACCAGCACTATAAGTTGCATCTCTGTCCATATTTGCAACATGAAGTGCACTTTTTGCTCCCCAAGGAGAAGTACAGTTTGCAAGAGATGAACATTGTCCATCATCAAAAGTAACAAGAGTTAAATCTTGAGGGAAGTGATAAATTCCGCGACTTTGAACTGTAGAACTTGTTTCTGAACCATAAATATTCCAGTTTGGATATTTTGCGTGATGTTCATCATAAATTCTTTCAAGATAATTGTAACCAACAACATCAATTTCTTTTGCACATTCTTGAGCACCATCTGTCATCATATAGTTTGAAGCGATTGTGATAAGTGCATTTTTTTGAGGATCATGTTTTTTTACAATTTTACAAAGATTTTTTGTAATTTGAAGACCGTTTCCCATGTGTGTATCGTAAATTTCGTTTCCAATACTCCACATAATCAAACTTGGGTGATTTCTGTCTCTGCGAACCCAAGATATTGTATCTCTTTCATGCCATTCGTTAAAATAGTTGCCGTAATCGAATTGAGTTTTTGGTTTTTCCCACATATCAAATGCTTCGTCATCAATTAAAAGGCCCATTTCATCAGCAAGATTCATCCAATCTTTTGCAGGAGGATTGTGAGAACAGCGAATTGCATTTACACCCATTTTTTTAAGTTTTAAGAAACGACGTTTTAATGCGTTTTTATCAAAAGCGGCTCCCAATGCACCAAAATCATGATGTTCACAAGCACCAAAAATCTTTACATGACGACCGTTTAAGAAAAATCCATTGTTGCAATCAAAATTAAAGAATTTGTAGCCACAATGTTCAGTGATGCTGTCAATTTCATTATCGTTTTTATCAAAAAGAGTGGTTTTGGCAATGTAAAAATATGGATTTTCAATATCCCACAAAACAGGATTTTGAATTTTAAAAGTTTCTGTAGTTTTTGATAATTCGTATTTTTTAATTCCACAAACAGTTTTTTGTAAATATTCAGTTTCTTCCATTGAATATGCTTGTGGAATGATTTTTTGTGAAGATTCTGCAAGAATTGTTCCGTCTTTTGTTGCAATTGTAGTTTTTATGTAGTGACCATCAATTTTACCAGCAATTTCTGCACTAAAATCTGTAGTCCAATTTGTATCATCAATTTTTTTGTTTACAATATAAGTTCCGTCAGAAACAAGGAAAGTTTTTTCTGTAGAAATAAAATGAACGTCACGGAAAATTCCCGCTCCTGAATACCATCTTGTATTACAATGTTGATAAACTGCAATTACAAGAATTTCATTTTTTCCTTCTTTTACAAAATCAGAAATATCAAATTCAAAAGTTCCGTAGCCATATTTCCAAGTTCCAGCAAGGTTTCCGTTTACCCAAACCGCACTGTTCATATAAACGCCTTCAAAACGAATTGCGTTATGTTTGTTTTGAACTTGTGCTTCAGATAATTCAAATTCTTTGCAATAGAAACCAACAGAATTTCTATATAAATCTTTTGTGTTAGAAATCATCCAGTCATGAGGAAGTCTAACATCAGTAAAATTTAAAGTTTTTGCATTTGCAAAATAATCTTCAGGACTAAAAAGGACAGGTTTTTCGTCCTTGAACATTTCTTTGTAATTTAAGGCGAGTTCGGCAAATTTCCAGCCGTCATTAAATAAAGTTTTCATAATAAACATTATAACTGACAAATGCAAAAAAGAAATAATTAAAAATATAAAAAAATTGTAAGAAAAAATTTGATTCTCTTGAGGTATTCAAAACTATATTATTTTGCTATAATCTGATTATATTCAGAGAATAATTTTTCAAAATATTTTTTATGGAGAACATAATGGCAAGTTACAAAGAATCTGGTGTTGATGTTGAAGAAGGTTATCGCGCAGTAAACAAGTACAAAGAACATGCAAAAAGAACTGCAATTCCTGGACTTTTAACAGGGCTTGGAAGTTTTAATGGTATGTTTGAAGTTCCAAAAGGTGTAAAAAATCCTGTTATGGTAAGTGGAACTGATGGCGTTGGAACAAAATTAGACATTGCATTCCAAATGAAAAAATACGATACAGTTGGAATTGACTGTGTTGCAATGAGCGTAAACGATATTCTTTGTTCTGGTGTTCAACCATTATTTTTCTTAGATTACGTTGCTTGTGGAAAATTAGATTCAGATGTTGCTGCAGATTTAGTAAAAGGAATTGCAGACGGATGTGTTGAAACTGGATGTGCTTTGCTTGGTGGCGAAACAGCAGAAATGCCAGGATTCTATGATGACGGAAAATACGATTTAGCAGGATTTGGTGTTGGAATTGGCGACAAAAAAGAAATGATTACTGGCGAAAAAATTAGCGACGGTGATGTTTTGATTGGACTTTCTTCAACAGGTGTTCACTCAAACGGATTTTCTTTAGTTCGTAAATTAGTTCCTAATCCAACTGACGCATTTCAAATTAATGGCACAGATACAGGCAAAACAATTGGTGAAGTTCTTTTAACACCAACAAGAATTTATGTAAAACCTGTAATGGAAGTTCTTGGAAAATACAGAAAAGCAGTTCACGGAATGGTTCACGTAACAGGTGGCGGATTCTACGAAAACATTCCTCGTATGTTCCCAAAATCAAAAGAAGGAAAAAAACAACTTATTTCTGTAATCAAAAGAGACAGTTGGGACATTCCTCCTGTATTTGGCGAATTAATTCGTCGTGGTGCAGACTTAGACAGCATTTACAACACATTCAACATGGGAATTGGATTTGTTTTAGCAGTTTCTGCAAAAGATGCAGACGCAATTTTGGAAATGTTCAATAAAAATGCAAGCAAATATCACCGCGAAGGTTGCGAAGATATGAAAGCATACAAAATTGGTCGTGTAACTTATGCCGAAGGCGAAGTAAAAACACAAAAAGATTCTTTGATTTTTGAAGACTAAGAGTAGTAATGTGGCAATCTGTTTTTTTTGGGTTGCCACTTTTTTTTCTGATGCTACGTCACTGCGAGCCGAAGGCGTGGCAGTCTAGTGTGGCATATTAATTATTTGGCTTGTTTCGCTTTGCTCGTAATCATATCTATATGACATTTTAAACAAATGTATTTATTTAATATTCTATTGAAAAATAAAATAAAGGTGATATAATATATATTGACATGTTAGAAATTAGACGTATACTTTCTCAGTTCTCAGTTCTCAGTTCTCAGTTCTCAGTTCTCAGTTCTCAGTTCTCAGCTAAGATAGTATCGTATAATAATTACTCAAAAAAAGACCCACAAAGGGCGTTTTAAAACGCCCTTTGT
>JAGARY010000089.1 GCA_017622055.1 Treponema sp.
TCCTCATCCCAAAGAGTTTCATGAAGCAAAAAAGCAATTTGCAAATTGTTATGAATCTGGGGAATCTTTGTTAAAACTTTCTCAACGGGTTTACAATCTTCTTGATAGAATAAAAAACGAAGAGATTGACAATATTTTGCTTGTAACTCACGGTGGTGTTGCAAAAGTTATTCATTCATATTTTTTTGATATGACAAATGAAGAATTTTCTTCTTTCTTTTTGGAAAATTGTGAAATTAGAGAGTATAAATTTTAATTGGGTTAGCGATGGGAGCTGCGCCGAAGGCGTTCCGAAGTGAACTTTGTGAACGAGGAATGGAGCGATAGCGGAACAGCGGACGTAGCGACGGCAAAGGAACGAAGTGACTTTGCCGGAACCTCCAAAAAAAAGGAAACAAAAATGGAATGTAAAGAAATTGAACCAAATGCAAAAAAAGTTGATGGCGGAAGTTTTTGGCAAAAAGATTATAAAAATTTTAGAGTTTGTGTTTATAAGCCTTTTTCTTCTTTGAATGGCGACATTTTGAATTACGGATTTATGGCGCCTTATCTGGTAATTTTTGCAGAAAATATTTTGTCTGAAGAAGAGATGATTGATTTTGCGGAAAAAACTGGGTTGGCTCAAATTGCAAAAAGTTTTGATTCTAGCGTTGTTTTTGTTGAACCGTTGAAAGATGGGAAAACTTGCGATTGGGATAATGCTTCGGGCGACATTTTAAATGAATTAATTAGCAATTCGCGAATTCATCAATATTACAAAGATGGGTATGTTGTGGCAAATAATCGTTTTACAAAAAGTTTGGATGGTTATTTTATTCGTGGTGCAATTTTTAGACTTTGTCTTTTTGGATTTGGAAAATCGGCTGATTTTATTGCAAAAAACTATTTAACACATTTTGAAGGCGACGGTCTTTGGGGGCGTTCTGATTTAGCACCGGCGACTTGTTTTTTACAAGGACTTTCTGTTGTTCCAGAAAATTGTGCAAATGATATTCCTGTTGTTTCTTACAAAAATGATGAAAAAATAAATGATTTTTTTGCTGCTAAATGCGACCATTTTTTGAAAAAAGACGATGTTGATTTTGTTGGCGATTTTTACGATTTTGCAAAAAAATTTAGAAGAATGAACGGGCCTTTGCAAATTGACAAAGATTTAGAAAAAGATGGTCTTGTTATTAAACCTCACATTTTTACTGTAAAAACTTCGGCCGATAATTTGGGCGACGATAAAGGAACTGAAAATCACAAAATTGGGGCGTTTGCTTTTTTTAATAAAGGTTTGTTTGATGAAGGAAAAAAAGCGGTACCATTGGTGTTGGGCTTTCATGGCGGTGGCGACAGTTGTTTTTTCTTTGCAACAATGGCTGGTTGGGCAAATATTGCACACAACAACAACTTTTTGCTTGTAACAATTGAAAATCAACTTAATAGCACAGCAACAGAAATGATTGAAGTTATAGAAGAATTAAAAAAGATTTACAATATTAATGAAACAAAAATTTATTCAACAGGATTTTCTATGGGAGGATGTAAAACTTGGGATTTTGTTCAAGAATATCCAGAAATTTTTGCTGCTGTGGCTCCAATGGACGCAACTTTTGATGTTGGTCAAAATGTTTATGGACAAAA
>JAGARY010000090.1 GCA_017622055.1 Treponema sp.
AACAACCTGTTCTAGAAGCAAGTGCAACCATAAATTTATAAAACAAAGATTCATCTTTTATATTCATAAGATTTCGTACATCACGTTCAATATAAGATTTTACATAAGACCTATAAAAAAAATCCCAATTCAAAGATGAATCGCTTAATTCTGGCATTGAACCTCTAAAAATATATTCCCAAATATCATCAATTTGATTTTTATTTTCAGACCGATTTTGAATATACTCAGCATTTGGAATAAAATAATCTAAAAAGTCATTTTGCATTTTTTCTCGCACGGAAAATCCTTGTAATTCTAAAATTCCAATTCTTCCTGCCAAAGATTCGCTTACGTTCTGCATTAATGAATAAGTTTGGGAACCCGTTAAACAAATCTGACCTTTAGACTCATCTTTATCTAGCAAAAATTTTATATATTTAAATAATTCTGGGGCATATTGAACTTCATCAATAATAAGCGGTAACTTGTGATTCTTAAAAAATAATGCAGGATCTGTTCGAGCTAGTTCAAGTTCTTGCATATCATCAAGCGTTACATATTCATAATTTTTTAATTCATTCTTTAACAGTGTACTTTTTCCAACTTGCCTTGGACCAGTTAACAAAACAACCTTAAATTGTACCAACATTTTTTTTAACGTATCTGTAATATGTCGTTTAAAATACATATTTCACCTCATAAATTATGTTAAAGTGGACTACAACTACATTTTAACATAATTATTCATAAAAGAAAACTATTTTTGCCTTGCAAGACAATTTTTCACATCACAGATAAAAAAAATCAATACAAATGCATAAATTTACTTTACATTTCGTAAATTTTTAGTATACTAATTGTATACTAATTTACGAGGCTAATTATGAAGGAAATTCTAAAATATCTTAGACAAATAAATTCTCTTACTCAGGATGAAATTGCAAAAAAAATTAATATTTCTCGCCAATGGTATATAAAATTTGAAAAAGGCTTAGTTCAACCATCTTCGGAAATTGTAAAAAAACTAAGTGAGCTTTATCAAGTTTCGGAAGATTTTATTTATAAAAACAAAGTTCCTTCTATTCAAGAGATAGAAAATCAAACATCTGAACATAAAACCGTAAAATATAAAATAAACAAAGACTACGGTAAATTGGCCCTTGCAGATTCGGGGGTTGCGGTAGCGGTTGCAGAACCTGCTGTAATAACAAAAGAAGATTCTAAAAACAAAATTACAATACAAGGTTATTTTGACGGAAAGGCAATTCAAATTGATACTCCAGAAAATATTCAACAAAGTTTTTTCCAAGGACAACGTTTTCAACTTATTCCACTCTATGACGAAAAAGAATAAGAACGCCGAAAAGCAGCATGGAAAGAATTGCAGTCTCTTGTGGGAAGTATAAAAGTGCCAGATGATTTTGATGTAAAAGAAGAATTATACAAAGCTTTGGAAGAAAAATATTTAAAAGATTAATAAAATCAGATTTTTATTTAATCTCATTACAAAATATATAAGTAGAGGTAATTTTGACAGTTTTATTAGATACAAACATTATTTTAGATTATATTGCAGAAAGACCTTTTTATAAATCTGAAACGAAACAGATTTTTGAAATGATTTATTCTCACAAAATTTCAGGGATTATTGCAGCCCATTCCATTTCAAACTTATGGTATCTTTTAAGAAAAATATGTGATGATGAACAACGCCGAAGAATCATTTCATCTCTTTTAAAATCCTTTGAAATTGCACAAATCGATAAATCTCATATCAAAGCCGCCATTGAAAGAAAAAACTTCAAAGATTTTGAGGACTGCCTACAAGACGAATGTGCATCTTCTTTCAACGCAGATTTTATTATTACTCGTGATAAAAATGACTTTTTGAATGCAAAAATACTACCACTACTTCCAACAGAGTTTTTGCATGCTGTGTAAATCTACTGAAAAATTATTTATTTTTTATTTTCAAACACGCTTCCACGTGCATAATCCAGTGGCGACTAAATGGCATTTGCAAAAGTCCACGAATATTTTTTCCACACCAATATTCTATGAGCCAATCATCAGCAACCTTTAGAGTTCTTAAATATTCTTTTTTTTCTTCTTGGATTTTTGATTTTGTCTGTTCAAAAGATAATTCCAACATCATTTTTTCAGAAGTTTCTTTTACAAGTTTTGCGTAATTATAAAGTTCTTGAATATTTAAAACTTTTGAAAACTCAATCATTTGTTCATTTGAAAGTTCGTTTCCTGTAGTAATAATAGAAGAATTCATTCGATTTTGAAAATCTTTCTCAAAGAAAATTTGAGTTTGGTTGTTTATTAAAGAATTGCAAACAATATCTTCTATTCTAAAAATGTGATAAATTGACCAAGCAATTGTAGCGTTTGAATTTCCTTTTGATTTTGGAAACGGCAACGCAAAAAAATCTTCCTGTGAAGTAGTCTGAAAAATCAAATCAATTTCTTCCATTATTTTGTTTCTAAGTTGAAGAAGATTTTTTATTCCATCACTAAATGTAAATTCTTTTTTTAGATTATCTTGCATCAACTTGTTCAATGCAGAAAAGTCTTTGTTCATTTTTCCATCCTATTATCATAAAAAAGTTGATTCATTATAAAAAAAAACATCAATGTGTCAATATTATATCTTTCATTTTTTTTGAAACAGGTCAACATTCAAACACAAAAAAGCCCTACAAATTCAAAAATGAATTTATAGGGCCATAAATTATTTTTTAATTGAAATCAAATTATTACCAAACAGTAACGTTTGCGTATCCACTGCTCTGATATCCTTCAACTTCAAGAATTTGATAATCCATTTGATCACCAAGGTACATTCCACATTGTTGCCAAGCATAGAAATGGTTAGCAGTTGTAATTGTATTATTCACACCTTGTTGACGTTTGTTACGACGTACACTCCAATATTGATCAAATGTTGCAGTTCCTACAATTGATGGCTGATTGTAACGTGTTGTTTTGTAAATATCATACCAGTCACCGTCAGACCAAACTTGTCCCATGTATGTACCAGTTGGACGATAAGTTCCCCATGAATCTACAATATAGTATTCAACAAGTTTTGAACCTTTTGACCAACCGTATGCTGCAATGTAACCGTTTCCAGAAGGATTCCAAGCACCTGCATTATAATTAATATTTCTCCAAGAACCTTGATTCCAACCTTTTCCTGCTGTAAAGTTTCCACAGTTCTGCCACCAAACAGAATAGTTTCCTCCATCCCCTAGTGTCATTTGAACATTTCCACCACCATCTGTCCAGAACGAATAGAACATTCCACCGTTCCAACCTTGGTTATTGTAATTTACAGTAACAGCACGAGAAAGATTTTCATCGGTTGAAACCGAAACATCTGTTAAAGGTTGATTACAAGAAGAAAGACATAATAATCCAATTACTGCAGTTAATGCTGCAACAATACGACTTTTTTTCATTTTTTTGCTCCTAAAATAGTTTTTTAAATGATAAGATTTTCTGCAGAAACCGTTTCACTATATTTAAAGTCTAAGACATTTTTTGAGTAAAACAATAAGAAAAATCCCCTGCCCCAAGTAAGATACAGAAAACACCTTAATAGAAATCCTGTATAGATTATTTGATTTCAAACTCTATTTTTTTAATTATTTTTCAATTTTTAGTAAACTTTTCAAAATTTCTAACTATATTATTAGGACACCAGAACACATTTTCACAAAACCGCACGCCAGCGTGCTTACGATTCAGGATAACCTAAAAAATGCAGTGCATTTTTCTTAACGGTTTTCTATTGAACACCGCACGCCAGCGTGCTTACACAGGAGATGATAAATATGAATATGGTTAGATCTAGAAGATTGAGACGTTTATATAGAGGCGTTAAAAGTTTTTCAAATCTTTCCACTTCGGAATTGTATAGTTATGCATTTTACCTATATACGGCAGCTAAAGTAGATAAAGACATAAGTCTTAATTTTGATTTTTATGAAGTAATTATATTTCTTGCAAAAAAACTTGGAAAAACAGATGAATTATCTCTTGTATTATCAGAATGTGTTTATGAATTAGAAAACAACAACTATTTGCAGCTTGCGTCTGATGATTTTATAAAAGACCCTTCAAATAGGATTGACCGTCTAAAAGCATATTTAGGAAAAGAAACAAATTCTTCAAATAGAATACAAGAAATAAAATACACTATAGATGTAGATTTTTATGGAAGAAATTGCCTTTCTTTATCAATAATAGAATTAAATGCAAAGAGATGTTTTTTTTGTGAAGAAAACAATGAAAGATTAACAGGATTGATGGGAAAAATCATTTATCTTACTTTTTTTACTGAGAAATCAAAAATTTCAGATTTTCTCAAATATGATATTGAAAAAATCTTTTCTTTAAAAATTAAAGAAAAATACATGCAAAAAATAAATAGTTTTTCTGATATTGATTTTCTAACAAAAAATATTTCATTAACTGAAAATGAATTAAAACTGCTTCAATATCGTTATAGATTTATTTCATTTCCAAATTTTTCATATCTTTTTGATTCAGACGTTTTGTCAAATCCAGAAGCTGTAATGTTAGAAATTCTTGGAATTTCAAAAAGTGAATATTCTCAAATCATTCGTAAAGATAAAAATCTTGTAAATTATGGTTTTATTGAAGAAGATGGATTTTTGTCGGAAGAATTTTATACTGTTATACAAAATCAAGATTTAAATTTATATTTTTCGGAAGTTATTAAAGAAATTGATGTAAAAGATGCCTTTGATTTATCATCTTTTTCTGTGAACGAATCAAAAACAAAAATCTTTTGTAACTTGCTAAATAATTCTGAACCAGTTTCAATTCTTCTTTACGGAAATCCTGGAAGTGGAAAAACAGAATACGCAAAAGCATTGGCAAAATCTACTGGAAAAAAAGTAATAATTTTCAAAAATGAATCTGAAATTACAGGAGATTCAAACGCAATTTATAAATTAAATCTTTTGCTTTCTTTAGATAAAAAAGATTCAATTTTGATTATTGACGAAGCAGAATCTGTTTTAAAGACTGTTGAACTATCCTTTTTTGGTCCTATGCCAAGCAAGAAAAAAGGTTTGGTAAATAAAATGCTTGATAATTCAAAAAATAAGGTCATTTGGATTGTAAATAGAACTTCGCAATTTGACGACTCTACAAAAAGACGGTTTACAATGTCTTGCAAGTTTGATTCTATGCCAAAAGACATTTTGAATAACATTATCATATCAAAACTACAACATCTTTGTCTTTCTGACGATTTGGAAAAAGATATTTTGAATCGTTTTGAAAAATACAACATTACAGGAGCTTCGGTTGATAATGTTGTAAAGACAATTTCTAGTTTTAGTGATATTTCTGAAGCAGATATTAAAGATAATGTTGAAATTGTATTAAAAGAAAATTCTTTACTTTTGAACGGCAACTCAAAAATGCGAGAAACTGTTTCTTCAAGTTATGATAGTTCTGTGTTAAATACTTCTATGGATGCCGAAAAAATTGTAAAAATGGTAAAAAATGCTCAAAAGTTTGCGCAAAACAATCATCAAGAAAAAGACAGTTCTGCTTCAGTTAGAATGTTGTTTTATGGGCTTTCTGGAACAGGAAAAACTGAATTTGCTAGATATTTGTCTGAAATTCTTGGCAAAAAGATTTTACTAAAACGTGCTTCTGATATTTTGGATAAATTTGTTGGTGGAACTGAAGAAAAAATTGCCGCAGCATTTGAAGAAGCAGCTGCAAAAGACCAAATTCTTTTGTTCGATGAAGCAGATTCGTTTTTTGCAGACAGAAATAAAGCTGAAAGAAGTTGGGAAAGAACTCAAGTAAATGAATTTTTAACACAAATGGAAGAATTTCCTGGAATTTTAATTTGTACTACAAACTTAAAAAAGATTTTAGATAAAGCGACTTTGCGTCGCTTTCATATCACTGTGGAATTTAATCCGCTAAAGGAAGATGGAATTAAAACACTTTTACAAAAATTCTTCCCAGCTTATTTTTCAAATAATGAACTTGAAAAAATTGACATTTCTGCTTTGACAAATTACAACTCTGTAACTCCAGGTGATTTTGGCCGCCTTGCAGGAAAAATCAGATTTTTGGATGAAGAAGATGTTTGTGCCCAAATGATTATTGACGAACTTTGTGATATTCAAGAAGAAAAAGACAGTGATTCTTCAAAGAATAAAATTGGCTTTGCAGTGTAGTATTTTTTTGATGATGTCTAATAGTTCAAGCCACAGTGATAATTAGCACAAGCTGTAAAAAAATCAACCTGCTAGAACTTTAGACATCACTTTTTGTTTAACTATATCTCATTGCTTCTACAAAATTAATTGGAAATTTTCTTAAATACACTTTTATTGTTGAAATAAAATCACAAATTGAATTTCCAATTAATTTTATAAATCTGCAACCACATTCTTCAGAAAGTCTTTGAAGCCTTCTGTTAACTTCTTTTGCAATATCATTTTCTTCGTTTAAAGAAATAATATACAAAGTGCAATTTTTGCAATTTAGATTTATTTTATATAAAAACCATTCATATTTAGAAATAAAATCTTCAATATCTAATTTTTCATTTTTAATTTCTTCTTCGCCTATTGAAATAAAAAGTTTTGAAGGTTGTAAATTGGAAATCATTTCCACACATTTTTCCAAATCTTCAATTTTTAGTTTTGGTACACTTTCATTATAAATTGAAAATGAAGTTGTATCTCTCAAATAATCATACAAATCCATATTTGCTAGTTTTGTTGAACCCAAAAAAACAATTTGTCCCAATTTTAGACTTTTTTTTGATTCCATAATTTTTTTCATTTTTTCCTCCAATTTTTTTTAAAAATAAATTTGCTCAAAAGCAAAGCGTTTAAACCAACTTTAATTTTTTGTCATACTTTTTATTCACAAAATAAACAACCAGATTCATGCACACAACAATTACATTAAAAATGTAAATCATTAATACATAATTAATTGTTCCACTTAAAATTTTTGAAGTTATACCAGCAAAATATCCCAAAATAATTAAAACAGTAAATCTAAAACTCATATTTTTTGCTGAATGAGATTTTATGTTTTTTATTAAGGATATTGGCCAAGATAAACCAAAACAAATCAACATCATTGCTTCTAAAACATCGTTCATAGCTTTTCCTTTTGTTCTAATTTTATTGAGAAAACTATATACAAAAAAATCATTAATGTATAATATATTATTACAATAGTTTTAATACATTTTAACTTATGAATTAAAATAGGAAGTATAACTTTAATATTATGGAATTAACTCAATTAAGGTATTTTTAAAAGTTGCTGAACTTCAACACATCACTCGGGCAGCAGAAGAATTGCACATTGCTCAACCTGCACTAACTCAGACTATTCACAGATTAGAAAAAGAACTAGAAGTTCCACTTTTTGGAATAAAAGGACGAAACATTGTTTTAACTGAATATGGTAGATATTTTTACGAAAAGCTAAAACCTCTTTTAACTGGGATTTTAGATTTGCCAGAACAACTTCAAACTATGGCAAAAATGGAAAACGCCACAATTCATTTAAATGTTTTAGCGGCGTCTAGTTTAGTTACTCGTGCAATTATTGAATATAAAAAGATTGATGATGAAGTGCATTTTCAAGTTAGCCAAAACGAAACAGATGATTTATGTGATATTTGTGTAACAACAAAACTTTTTTATAATCAATCTTTACAAAATCACGATGAAATTTTTGTATGTAATGAAGAAATTTTTCTGATTGTGCCAAATAATGCCAGATTTCAAAACATAAATGAAATATCGCTGGAAGAAGTAAAAAATGAAGATTTTATATCACTTTCTGGAGCAAAACATTTTAGAGCAATTTGCGACAAATTTTGCAAAAAAGAACATATTCATCCAAATATCGTTTTTGAAAGTGATAGTCCAATTGCTGTAAAAAATATGATTTCGGCAAATATTGGGATTGGTTTTTGGCCATCATTTTCATGGGAACAAATTGATACCAAAAATGTAAAACTTCTAAAGATTGCAAATACAAACTGCACAA
>JAGARY010000091.1 GCA_017622055.1 Treponema sp.
AATAAATTCTGCTTCACCAAGTTCGTCAAGAGCTTTTTGAGCAATCATAACACCACATTCAAGACGAGATGTTTCTGCCAAGTTTTTAGTTGTTCCAGATGGATAAGCTGTAACGTAAACTTTTGCTTTTCCTTCACCAAGAATTTTATTAATAGAAGCAACATCGTTAGACATAGAACTTCTGTTTGTAGATTTAATTACAGTTTTTCCATTGTAGAATTTATTGTTAGCTGTATCATCAGATTGTGTAAATGTTTCTGGATCTAAAATTCCATCTTTTACAAAACTGTTAGCAACTTTGATGAATTTTTTGTAATCTTCACTAATTGAAGAAGAATAGAATTCATTTTTGTCGTAATCAAATTTAATACCACCGTTTGAACCTTCAATTGCCCATCCAGAAAGAACATTGTAAGATGAACCCATTAATTTAAGAAGGTTTCCACCTGTTCCTTTTCCAGATTCTCCACACCAAAGATCAGACCAAATATAATCAGATTCAGAAATCATACCTTGGCTAACCATGTATTTTTTTACACCAACTAAAACGTCATGTAAAGTTTCCCATGTCCAATCTTTTTCTAATTCGCGAACATTGTATCCAGCAGCTTCAAAAATATCTTCACGAACCATAATTGTATAGTCTTGAAGAGCAGCTTGGTGCAAACCAGGAAGACGATAGAATTTTCCATCACTTTGACGGATTGTATCTAAGTCAGCAGACATATCATATTTTTCAACGAATGCAGTAAAGTTTGGCATATATTGTGTATAATCAGAAACAGCAACTACACCACCGCCCGCTACATATTGATCTTCAGAATAAATTTTTGGAATGATATAAGCCGAAGAACCAGAGTTAATAGCCAAGTTAACTTTTTGATTATAATCACCACTGTCAAATGAAGTAATATCCAAGTGAACGTTTGTTAAATCTTCAATATCTTTGAAGACACCTTCTGTTTCCCATGTTTCAAGTTTTGGATACCAAGAAGCATCACTAAAGAAAATGCTATAGTTTACTTTTTCATCAGAACGGAATGTTTGTTCTTCACCAAAAGTATAACCTGTAGCAACACCAGCATCTGCAACTTTGTCCTTTTTTCCTCCACAAGAAACCAAAAGCATAGATGCACAAGAAATTGCAACTAAACTAGTTACTAATTTTTTCATACATTTTCCTCCTAAGTATGACTTTTTTTATATTTACAATCTTTCGATTATATTTAAAAAACCTTATTCTTTTACACCACCTAACATCATTCCTTCAACGTAATATTTAGAAACAAATGGATACACACAAATAATTGGCAAAGCCATCAATACCATTGAACAAGATTTGATATTAGCAGCAATTTGAAGTTTTTCTGCTGTAGCTTCCCCTGGATCTGCCGAAGTTGAAGCACCACTAATAATAGTTTTTAAGTAATATGCAACAGGCCACATTTCTTTTTTATCAAGATACAAGAAAGCGTTATACCAGTTATTCCAATATCCAACTGCATTAAACAAAATCATTGTGGCAATAATTGGCATTGAAAGTGGGAAAACAACTCTAAAGAAAATTCCAATTGGACTCAAACCATCAAGTTCGGCAGCTTCTTCCAATTCTTTTGGAGTTTCTGAAAAGAATGATTTCATCAAAATAATGTAATATGTACTCAACATTGAAGGAATAATAAAACCAGCAACTGTGTTATCAAGATGAAGTCTTTTCATTAATACATAGTTTGGAATAATTCCACCACCAAAATACATTGTAAAAATTACAAATTTTGTAAGAAATTTGTTTATTTTTAATTCTTTTTTTGAAAGTGGATATGCCAAAAAACAACTGAACATCAAAGATACAAAAGTTCCAATTACTGCATAAATTACAGTATTTTTATAACTAGAAATAAAATCACCTTTTTCTAATACAGACTTATAAGTTTCAATATTAAATCCAACTGGAAAAATAGAAACTCTTCCTTGGCTAATTGCAACTTCAGATGAAAATGATTGTGCAACCAAATATAAAAAAGGATACAAAGTCATTACACAAATCAAAATCATAAAAATTGTATTTACAATCTTAAAAACAATATATCCTGCTGACTCTTTTACTTTTACTGCTTTTTCTTCCATTTTTTTCTCCAATTTTTCTCCGCTTATTACCACAAACCAGAACCTGTTATTTTCTTAGAAACTTTATTTGCAATTGTAAGCAAACCTAAGTTCAAGAAAGATTCAAACAAGTTTACAGCAGTTGAATAACTGTAATTTCCAGAACCAAGACCTAAACGGAATACAAAAGTAGAAATAATATCAGCAGTTTCATAAGTCATTGGATTATAAAGAAGGAAAACCTTTTCAAAAGATGCACCAGAACCAACAAGTCCACCAATATCAAGAATAAGCAAAGTTGTAATTGTTGGTAAAATACATGGAATTGTTACATGCCAAACTCTTTGGAAATGATTTGCACCATCAACTTCTGCCGCTTCATACAAAGAAGGATTAATTCCAGCAATTGCAGCAAGATACAAAATAGTTCCCCAACCTAAGTTTTGCCAAACACCAGAAATTACAAAAATAGGAGTAAACCATTCAGGCAAAGCAATAAAAGAAACTGCTTCTCCACCAATAGATTTTATTAACGCATTAATTGGACCACTTGTAGAAAGAAGTTCTCTAATCATTCCAGTTACAATAACCATAGAAATAAAGTGTGGAAGATAAGATACTGTTTGAACAAATTTTTTCCAACGAAGATTTTTAATTTCGTTTAACAATAAAGCAAAAATTAATGTTAATGGGAATCTAACTAAAAGATAAGAAATATTTAAAACTAACGTATTTCTAAAAGCACGCCAAAAGGTTTTATCACCAATAAATTGTTTAAAATATTTTAAACCACTCCATTCATCACCAAAAATACTGCGTCCCGCTCTATAGCGTCTAAAAGCAATAATATTTCCAGCCATTGGAATGTATCTAAAAATAATATAATACACAATTGGAACAAGCATTAAAGCGTAATATTGCCAATACTTTTTCATGTGCGTTTTAAATTTTGCCATTTTTGAATTAGTAAGTTCAGGTTGTATTTGATGAACAACTGATTTCATAAAGCCTCCAACATTTTTTACATACAAAAAACAAAATACACTAGCATACTAGTACATCTTCACATTCAGTATAGGTGGGATTATAGATTTGTCAATTTTTATTTGAAGGGAATTAGAAAAATTAGGGGATTTCTCTTAAGTTCATAATGCATTACATTCTTACAATTTGAAGAAAAACCTTTATAATTGCTTAATTTAATTTTATATCCTATAATCAAGGAATGCGAAACATAGAAAAAATCGGAAAAGAAAACAACAGAGACTTTGCCTTTAGAGTTATTAGAGAAAACATTATCAATTTAGAAATAAAACCTGGCAGTATGATTAGCGAACAAGACATCGCTGATGAATTAAAACTTTCTAGAACTCCTGTTCACGAAGCATTACAAGAATTAGCAAGAACAAAAATTGTAGATATTCAACCTCAAAGAGGAAGTTTGGTTAGCTTAATTGATATGAAACTTGTAGAAGAAGCAGTTTTTATGCGTTCTACAATTGAATCTGCAATTACAGAAGAAGCTTGTCAAATTGCCACAGAAAAAGATATTCAACAATTAGAAGAAAACGTAAACTTGCAATTCTTTTATCAAAAAAACAATTCTTTAGAAAAAATTATGGAACTAGATAATGCATTCCACGAATTGTTATATAAAATTACAAACAAAATGCAATGCCATTATTTAATCCGATTAATGAATATTCACTACGACAGATTTAGAGAAGTAAGACTTAGAGCCTCACAAGCAACTCCAATTATTGATGAACACAAAAACATTTTGGAAGCAATA
>JAGARY010000092.1 GCA_017622055.1 Treponema sp.
AAATCAATTAAAATTCCATCAAATGTAAAAGAAATAAAAAATGAATGTTTCAATAATTGTTCATTTTTAACTCAAATTCATTATAAAGGAGAATTACATGGAAATTGTATATTAAATTGTTATCAATTACAACATTTTCTTCTTTGTGTGTTGAACCAGAAACTTTTTCTTCCCAATTTTCACCAGCATATTCTGAAAACTCATTTTCCATAGTAGGGTAGCAAGTAAAATTTTTATTTTTTAGAATTCCAAGTGGAGAAAGAACAATTACAGGAGCGGCACAAATTGCACAAACTAATTTATTTTCTTGCCACATTTTTGTAATGAAGTTTTGTGCTTTTGTGCAAGCGGCAAGATTTTTAGTTCCGTTTAATCCGCCAGGAATAATAACTGCATCTGGCAAACCTTGTGATTCACATTCTTGTAAAAAATCACTAACTCTTTTATCTGTGACTACAGAAATATTTCTTGAACCTTTTACATTTTCTTCACCTACAGTAAAAACTTCAACACCAGCTCTTCTAAGTAAATCTACAGGAGCCAATGCTTCAATTTCTTCAAAACCTTCTGCCAACAAAACTGCAACTCTTTTCATAAATTACCCCAATAAAAGATAATAGTTAATTATACCATAAGTTTAAGAATTTATGTAAATCTGAATTCTAAATTTTTTATGGATTGCCACGTCGCTTCGCTCCTCGCAATGACTCCTTCCTCTTAATTCTTCATTCATAATTCATAATTCCCTCTCCCCATACAACCAGACTTCCCAATCACCTCACTCTGAATTCTGAATTCCGAATTCTGAATTTACCACTCGCTCCTCGCAACGCCCCATTCCTAATTCTTCATTCTTAATTCATAATTCTAAATTAAACTCCCGTGTCCTGGGCAAATTGTGTAATCTTTAAAAAATTCTTTTATATATTCCCGTTCGGTTTTTGCAATGGAAGGATTTTCGTCCACACCTGTCATCAAAAATGGAGCAAGTTGATTAAATTATTTTTGTTCTGCACTAAAACCTTTTATGTTTACAAAAATGTCTCCTGTAAAAACGAGTTTTAGTTTTTCGCACACAATCAAACTTTCGCCTTTTACGTGGCCTCCATTTCCTTCAAAAAACAAAAAGTCATAATCAGAAAATTTTACGCTTCCCAAATATGTAAAAAGAGTTTTATCAATTTGATTTACCAGATTTAACGATTCTTCTGGCAAATTTAAATTAGAATCACTAACAAAAGAACATTTCTCTAAATCTGGCTGCTGATAATCAGAAATAATTTTGCTCAAAATACAATATGGTTCGTGGGCCGGATTTTGTTCTCTAAAATTCTTTTTGTGATTATGTTCCAAAACAAAGTTCTCATAACAGTTTTTGCTCATATAATTTTTATCAAAAGTGTTCAAAAGTCCAACGTGGTCCACATCGGCGTGAGTTATGAAAGAAGTTTTGTTTTTGTTATTAAAATCAGAAATCAATTCTCTGAAAATTTTTGCCATTTCGTTTTTGTAGCAAGCAAATCCTGAATCTACAAATAAAAGTTCGTCTTGAATTTGCAAAATATATGTATTACTTCCGCAAGGTGGCTCAATCACATAAAGTTTTGAAAGATTATTTTCTTCCAAATCATAAGAATTGATGTTGCAAGAAAAATTTTCTCCTTTTCGCTCTTGAACCAACTTTGCAAAACGACGGATGTAATCAAAAGTTTTTAGTGGAGATTTTTTTTGTTCATCAAGAATCTGCATCAATAAATTTGCATTTACCAAAACAGAATTTGTTTGTTCTTGATTGAGTTTTAAAATATTTCGCATTTCGTTGGCAAAAGAAATATAAAAAACTGTTCCGTCCAAAAGTCTATCTGTAACTTGGTAATCTAAAATTGAAATTTCACAAAATTTAGAAATTTCGTCGATTAAATCTTTTATTTCTTGGGTGTTTTCTATCAAGAGTCCCATTTTAAAATATTGAAATTCAGTTCCATTTTCCTGAGAACTTATATAAGAAATATTTACTTTGTAATTTTTTAGGATTTCCAAAACGGGAGTAAGGCTTCCAGGTTTATCAACAAGTTTTAAAACAATCATTAAAATTTTTTGATTTTCTTTTGTATCAAACAAATAATTTGATTTTTTTAATTCTTCTTCAATTTTTTCATGATTTTCAGAAGATGCAGAAACTTCAATAAAAAGTGTGTGCAAATCGATTGCCTTATTATAATTCACACGAACAATGTTTCCACCAAAAGAAGAAATAATTTGACTTGCCTTTAAAAAAGTTCCAGCTTTATCTGGAAGCTTTGTGATATAAGTTTTTCTCATAAAAACAATATAGCGAAAAATAGATTACATTTTCAAGTAAATCTTTTTAATAATATTAAATTTCTTTACTCATACTGTAGTGGTACATAAGGTAAAATGCCCCAAGTGATTTCGTCTTTGTAATGAACTTCTGTGTGAATCATTGAGCGGTAGTCGGCAGATGTTGCTTTTATGCAAGGATATTCAGGACAATCTTTACAGTTGGAAAGATTTTTTTTAGAAAGGCATTGTTTTGCGTTGCAATCTTTACAGCCGCAGTTTTCGCTATGGCAACCTTGGCAACTCATGGACCAATCTGTGTTTTCCCACATTTTGTTTAAGTTTGATATCATCAATTGTTTTTGTTCTTGTGAAGTCCCTTCGTAATGAACGCATAAATCGCAGCGTTGACCACATTTTGAATAAAGTGCATTTTCCTTTGAAAAAGGCTTTCTATTTGGTTTCTTTTTGATTTGTATAAGTTTTTTGATTTCTTCTAATTGTTCCAAAGTTGAAACATCAATGAACATCCATTTTCCATCGTGAAAAGTTTTTGAATTGTCGTAATAATTTAGAATGAATTGTGAAAAATCATTTCTTGTAGCTTCAAAAATTTCCCGTTCTTTTTTTCCAAAAATCACTAAAAATGTAAATTTATCATCATGAATATAAACAGTTAATATTGTTTTTTTCCCTTGTTTAAACTTTAATTCGTTTTTACCATCTCCAATTTCATCAAGACAATACTTTCCTCGCATAAAAAACATAGTTTCATGACTGATTTTTTCTAATTCATTCATATTTTTCCTCGCAACCAAAGCTTTTACCCTATTATATCACATAAAACATGACTATGTATGGCAGGTAAAAAAAAATTAATAAAATGAAAAATTTTACTTTACATTTATTTAATTTTGCTGTAAAACTTTAGTATAATTGAAGTTTAATAATACTAAAGAAATTTAGCAAAATTAAACTAATCTAAAATCATTCAAAATTTTGGAGGATACTATGAATGGTGTAGTAATTATGGTTATTTCCATTGTTGTTTTAGGTGGGGCATATTTACTTTATGGACGCTATCTTGCTAAAAAGTGGGGAATTGATCCAAAAGCAAAAACACCTGCCTACGAAATGGAAGATGGTGTTGATTATGTTCCAACAGACAAAGGTGTAGTTTTTGGTCATCAATTTGCTTCAATTGCAGGTGCTGGTCCAATTAATGGTCCAATTCAAGCTGCTGTTTTTGGCTGGGTGCCTGTTTTGTTGTGGTTACTTATTGGTGGCGTTTTCTTTGGTGCAGTTCAAGATTTTTCTTCGATGTATGCATCTGTAAAAAATAAAGGCCGTACAATTGGTTTTATTATTGAAAAATATATTGGAAAAGTTGGAAAAAAACTATTTTTAGCTTTTACTTGGTTGTTTTCAATTTTAGTTGTTGCAGCATTTGCCGATGTTGTTGCAAAAACTTTTAATGGATTTGATGCTGCTGGAGCAGTTGTACCTGCTAACGGTTCTGTTGCAATGACTAGTATGCTTTTTATTGTTTCAGCTGTTGCTTTAGGATTTATTATTAAATATGCAAAATTTAATACATGGGTAAATACTGGAATTGCTATTGCATTATTAGTTTTATGTATTGTTGTAGGATTGAATGTTCCAATTTATTTTTCATTAGGAACTTGGCACATTTCAATTTTTCTTTACATTGCAATTGCATCAATTGTACCTGTTTGGGCTTTGCTTCAACCTCGTGATTATTTGAACAGTTATTTGCTTGTTGCAATGATTGTTGCTGCTGTTGTGGGAATTTTAGTTTTTAATCCTTCTATGAACTTGAATGCATTTACAGGCTGGAAAGTTGGTGATAATACTCTTTTCCCATACTTATTTGTAACAATTGCATGTGGTGCAGTTTCTGGATTCCACTCTCTTGTATCATCAGGAACAGCTTCTAAACAAATCAAAAATGAAAAAGATATGTTGCCAGTTTCTTTTGGTGCAATGCTTATGGAAAGTTTGCTTGGTGTTATTGCTCTTATTACAGTTGGATATTTAGCTACAAAAGGAAGTGTTCCAACAAATATGACACAACCACAAGTTTTTGCTAACGCAATTGCAATATTCTTAACAAAACTTGCAATTCCAGAAGATGTTTCTAAAACACTTATTACACTTGCTGTTTCTGCTTTTGCATTAACAAGTTTGGATAGTGTTGCTCGTGTTGGTCGTCTTGCTTTCCAAGAATTCTTTATTGATAGCGAAAAAGATGAAAAAGATTACAACGCAGTAGAAAAAGTTTGTACAAATAAATATTTTGCAACAGTAATTACTTTGGTTTTGGCTTACGTTTTAGCAAAAGTAGGATATGCAAACATTTGGCCATTATTTGGTTCAGCAAACCAATTGTTAAGTGCTTTAGCGTTAATTGCTTGTGCTGTATTCTTTAAATCTACAAAACGCCAAGGTTGGATGCTTTGGATTCCAATGGTAATTATGCTTGTTGTAACTTTAGTAGCTTTGACTTTGACAATTGTGTCTAAAACACAACTTGTTGTTGGTGGTACATCTGCAAATGTTGCTGGCGATTGTTTACAACTTGTTTTTGCAGTTGCACTTTTTGCACTTGGAGTAACAGTTGCATTCCAAGGAATTAGAAAAATGTTCCAAAAAGAAGTTGCATAATTTGTGAAAAAAAAATCACAACTGTAATGGGTCTGTCTAAAAAGTATTTTTTAGACAGACCCACAATTTTTTTTACAAACTTTTCATAAATCGTAATTGTGTTTTTTCATCAGAAAAACCAATATTTCTGTAGAAGTTGTGGGCTTGTGTTCTGGTGCCCCCAGAATTTAGACGAATTAATTTTATGTTTTTAGATTTTGTCCATTCTTCAACTTTTGCCATAAGAGATTTGCCAATTCCATTTTTTGTGAATTTTGAATCTACAGCCAAACCAAAAATATTTACCATGCTTTCGTAATATAAAACATCATAAATTTGGGCGTGAATAAAACCAATTACTTTCTTTTTATATTCTGCCACAAACACAACTTCGTTTTCAAAATCTATTTTTTGAAATTTTTGTAAGACTAAAGATTCTGTACAATCAGAATATCCTAATTCATTTTTTGAAATGTCATTAATTGATTTTGCATCCTCTTTTGATGCTATGCGAAAAATTGTTTCTTGTAAAATATTGTTCATATTTCAAGTTTATAATTTTATTTTGGTCAGTGCAAGAAAAAGATTGACAAAAGATTATCTGTCGAGTATATTCGATAAAGAGAGTGTAAGGTGTCGAGTATATTCGACAATATAATGGTGTATTTGTCGAGTATACTCGACAGTAAAAAAAACAGAGGCGTTTATGAATCATGATATTCTTAAAGAAGTTATTTTTGACCAACATGAAATAATAAAAAAAACAAAAATTGTTCCTCGTGATTATGATTTTGATTTAAATGCAAATTATGTTCTTATTGGATTACGTCGAGCTGGAAAATCAACATTGCTATATAAAATTGTAAAAGATCTTGTTGAAAAAGGAATTGAATGGAATCAAATTATTTACATAAATTTTGAAGATGAACGTCTTGCAGAATTTTCACTAAATGATTTTAATGATTTACTTTCTGTGCAAGCAGAATTGACTGATAAAATAGGATATTTCTTTTTGGATGAAGTTCAGAATATTGAAGGTTGGGAAAAATTTGCCCGCCGTATGGCAGATTCAAAAGAACACACATTTATTACAGGAAGCAACGCAAACATGCTTTCCCAAGAAATTGAAAATCGTTTGGGTGGAAGATATTTAACAAAATATATTACACCATATAATTTTACAGAATTTCTTACTGCAAAACAAATTGATTTTTCTGATAAATCAATTTTTGGAACAAAAGAAAGTGGAAAAATCAAAAGGGAATTTTCTGAATATTTTTATTTTGGAGGATTTCCAGAAACTTTGAATTATCAAAATAAGCGAGAATATGTTTCTAGCATATATCAAAAAGTTTTGTTGGGGGATATTGCCGCTAGAAATGGAATAAGAAATCCTAATGGATTGCAACTTTTAATGAAAAAAATTGCAGAATCTGTAAAAGATGAAATCTCTTATTCAAAATTACATAATATTTTAAAAACAATTGGTGTAAAAATAAGCAAAGATATTGTTATAGATTATATTGGCTATGCAAAACAATCTTTTTTGATTTTTACAATTAAAAATTATTTTTCAAAATTTGTAGAAAAAGAAACAACACCAAAATATTATTTTAACGACAATGGCTTATTAAATCTTTTTTTGAATAAAGAAGAACCTCGTTTGTTAGAAAATCTTGTGGCAATAAATTTGTGGAATAATTATAAAGGCAATGTATATTATTTAAAATCTAAAAATCTAGATGTGGACTTTTTTATAGAAGAAACTGGCATTGCAATTCAAGTAGCATATTCCATTACAAATATTTCTGATGATAGAGAAACAAAATCTCTTGTAGAAACTGCCAAAACTCTAAAAGAAGCAAAGGAATTTGTAATAATCACCTACGAAGAAGAAAAGGAACTAAACATCGACGGTGTAAAAATCCAAGTGATTCCAGTTTGGAAATGGCTGTTGAAAATTCAGAATTAAGAATGCAGAATTAAGAATTAAGAAAAAATTTTTTTTCACATTAAAGAATTTTTGCTTAGAGAATTTTGGAAAACCAATGTTTGAGAGTACGATTTCTAGATTGTTTCGTGTTGCTTGCAATGACGAATAATTCTTCATTCATAATTCATAATTCTTCATTATTATGCTATACTTTTTTTATGAAATTACTTTACGGAACAACGAATCTTGCAAAACTTGAATCTATGAAGCGAGTAACAAAGATTTTGGGATTGGAAATTTTTGGTTTAAATGAATTAAAAGAAATGCCTGAATTTGCTAATGTTGAGCTTCCAGAAATTGATGAAACTGGTTCAAATCCTTTGGAAAATGCAACTTTAAAAGCTAAAGCGTATTTTAACACTTTGAAGATTCCTGTTTTTTCTTGTGATAGCGGACTTTATTTTGATGAAGTTGATGAAAAAAATCAGCCGGGAACTCATGTACGTCGTGTAAATGGAAAGGAACTTTCTGATTTACAAATGATTGAACATTACGGAAATCTTGCAAAATCTTATGGCGGCCGTTTGACTGCAAAATACAAAAATGCAATTTGTCTTGTGTTAGATGAAAAAACTGTTTTTTCTAGAATGGATTCTTCCCTAGAAATTGAACCATTTTATCTTGTAAGTAAACCTCACCCAAAAATTGTTCCTGGGTTTCCCCTTGATGCACTTTCTATTCAAATTGAATCTGGAAAATATTTTCAAGATTTGGAGCACAATCTTGCGGTTGATAAAAATGCTGTAGAAAACGGATTTGCAAAATTCTTTAGAGATGTGTTAAAAATTTAATTTTGTGTTGTTTTGAAAGAAATGGGGCAGGGCTATGGAGCTGTGCCGAAGGCAGCCACCCTGCAGTTTTTGTTTACAAAAACTGAGCAACCGTTCAGGTTGCGGCAGGGGGCCGAGGGGAACCGAGCAGCGGAACAGCCCGGTTTTTACAGATTTTGGGATTTTCCCAAAATCTGTAAAAAGCCCTCCAGAAAAATATCAGTAAAAATCTAAAGCTTTACGATTGCGTAAGAAGTTCCTGGAACAAAAACGAATTGATTATTATTTTCGCTAGTGGAGATTTTTGTTTCTGGGCAATTTGTGCAAAGAAGTTTAGGGCTGGCTGTGGTTGCGGAAAGGGGAACTTTGCATTCTTGATTTTTTGGATTTATTATTACAAGAATTTTTTCACCAGTTTGATTTTGTGCTTCTGGAGATTTTGAAATTCGTTCATAAACAAAA
>JAGARY010000010.1 GCA_017622055.1 Treponema sp.
AAATCAATTTATTTTAACTTTTTATTTTTTTCCCAAATTCTGCCATTTTCTTTCATTAATTTTACACTTGTATGTATTAATTTTTCCTATTATAATATAAATGTGGCTAGTTTATTTGTTGTAGGAACCCCAATTGGGAATCTTGGAGACATTACTTATAGAGCTATAGAAACTTTAAAATCTGTAGACTTTGTTGCTTGTGAAGATACAAGACATACACTGCAACTTTTAAATCACTTTGAAATCAAAAAAAATCTGATTTCTTGTAGAGCCCAAAATGAAAAATTTGTTAGCGAGAAAATCATTGAGCTTTTAAAAGAAGGTCGTGATATTGCTTACGCAAGTGATGCTGGAACTCCAGGAATTAGTGATCCAGGGGCGGTTTTAGTTGATTGTGTAAGAGAAGCTGGTTTTGATGTTGTGCCAATTCCAGGAGCTTCGGCTTTTGCAACTTTAATTAGTGTGGCTGGTTCTGGTGGAAAAACATTGATTTTTGAAGGTTTTCTTTCTCCAAAACCTGGCAAAAGAAAACATAGACTTGAGGAACTTCTGGACACAAAAGATGCTGTAATTATTTACGAATCTCCGTTCAGAATTGTTAAACTTTTAAAAGATATTGCCGATATTGATAGTACGCGTCGCGTTGTTGTGGGACGTGAACTAACAAAACTGCATGAAGAAATTACAAGTGGAACTGCACAAGAACTTTACGATGATTATTCTTCAAGACAATCCATAAAAGGTGAGTTTGCAGTTTTTATTTCTGGTGTAAAAAAATTAAAGAATTCTGATGAATCTACCGATAATTAAAAGGTAGAGGGGTAGGACGTTATGATGATAAATGGTGTAAACAGTATTAATCCACTGAACAATGTTCAAAATCTTCGCAAAACTGAAAGTACAGCAAGTGTAGCTGACACAGGTGACACAATTTCACTTTCTCCAGAAGCTGAAAAAATGGCAGAAATGTACTACATGGACAAAATTGCACAAGAAACACCAGATGTTCGTGCAGACCGTATTGCAGAAATCAAAGAGAAGATTAAGGACCCTAATTACTTAAGTGATTCTGTTATTAAATCTGCTGCTGATAATTTCTTATCTGCAATTGGTATTTAATGTATTTTGCTGAATCAATAAAAAATTGATTTTGCTTATGTAATTTTTTACAAAATATCAGAAAAGACGGGGCTTTAAAAAGTTTCCGTCTTTTTTGTTTTATGGGAGTTGTATATGTCAGATTTTGTTTTTAGAATTAATCCAAACATAATTTTGGGTTCGTATTCATTAAGTAGACTTGGTCAATTAGTTTTAGAATGGGGAACAAGATTTATTGTTATTATGGATCCCATTCTAAAAGAAGTAAAAATTGCAGACAAAGTAACACAATCTCTTGATGACAGAAAAGTTGATTATTTTTTATTTAACGATTTATCAGAAGGAACTACTTCCAGAACTATAGAAAGAGCATTATCTTTAGCAAAAGAAGGGCATATTCACGGCGTAATTGCAGTGGGAGGAACAACAGCATTAAACGTTGGCCGTGCCGTTGCATCTTTATTTAACGAAGTTCATAGTTTTTACACTTTTATGGATGGAGCACAACCAAACACAAATCCAATTCCATGTATTTGCGTTCCTTCCACATACAGAACTCCATTTGTTTTTACAGACACAGTTCCAATTACAGATTCAAGAAATCATCAAATTAAAATGATGAAAGTTCAAAAAAACTTATGCAAATTAGTGCTTTACGATCCAAACATGTCGCTTTCATTAACTGCAAATCAAAAAGCAACTTTATCTATTGAATTAATTGCTATGTCAGTTGAAGCATATCTTTCCCAAAAAGCAAATTTCTTTAGTGATATGTTTGTAGAAAAAGGTCTTGAAATTTTAACTTATGCATTAGACGGTTCCCCATCTTTAGACATTACAACACCAGAAGAAATTTTATTAGCACAAGCTGGCACAATGATTTCTTTGGCAACAACTTCATCATCGTTGGGGCTTGCAAGTCTTCTTTCTTTAACAATTAATTCTAGATACAAAATGCTTAAATCTTTAGTTTCTTCAATTTTGCTACCTTACATGATTGAAGATATTTCTAAATACAAAAGTGCAAAAATTGTTAAACTTGCAAAAATTATGAAGTGCATTCCAGAAAATGAAGAAGAAACTTTAGGCGATGCAGAAATTTGTAAATATTTTGTAGATTCATTAAGAGAAAGAATTGCAAAAGCAAACTTACCTACTCGCTTAAAAGATTTGAATTTAACAATAGAACAACTTTCACTTGCTGTTGAAGATGTAAAACAAATTGATTTTGTAAATACTTTGCCAAGAAGTATGTCTACAGATGATATTTTTGATTTTATTAAACTAGCATATTAATTATTTTAATTTTACAGACTACGAACTTACACGGATTTTTTTATGATAGAACCAGGAAAACTTTTTCAACTAGAAGGCGGACAAAAACGTCGTAAATTAGCATTAACTTATGGAGCATTAGAAAGAGATATTCGGGGAATTGCCGAAAAAGGCACAGAATATTCTTTTGAAAATATTAAACGCAGCGATTATTTAATTAAAATTACAGAAATTTTATTAAAAGATCCAAAACTAGAAAAAGAAGATTTTGACGCACTTTCTATTTTAATTAAACAAAATCCTTTAGATGAATTACGTCTTTGTAACGTGGCCAGAAATACTTTATTAAAAATTATTGGAACTTTTCCTGCAGAATGGGATTTAGTAATTGCGCCACACGCAGCCCCAACAGACGAAAACGGGACAGTTAGACAAAGAAATTTTTATCCTGGTGTTTGTGTTTACGCAGAAGATATTCGTTCCCCATTTAATATTGGTTCAATTTTTAGAACTGCAGAAGCAATGGGAGCCGAAAAAGTTTTTATTTCTCCTAATTGTATTGATCCTGAACAGCCTCGAGCAATTCGCTCTGGAATGGGATGTATAGAAACTCTTGGTTGGAATAGATGCTCTTTGCAAGATTTGCCAGAAGATTTACCTGTTTTTGCACTAGAAACAGGCGGAACAGACATAAATGAATTCGTTTTTCCAAAACAAGGCATTTGCATTATTGGTTCAGAAGAATTGGGAACAAGCCCAGAAGCATTGGCAAAAGCAACTTACGGCAGAGTTAGCATTCCTATGGTTGGCTTAAAAGCATCGTTAAATGTTGGTGTTGCCTTTGGAATTTTGATGCAAAAGTGGACAGAGCAGTTGGAATTATTAAAAAAATGATTTTGTAAAATCGGAAAAATTAGTTTATTGCAGACTTCATTTTTGCAATAAAATCTTTTAGTTGAGATTCACATTCAATACCGATTGATTTTAATAAGAATTTATTGATTTGATAATATTCAACATCACCAATGTCGTAATAGAACATAATATTTGCAATTGCTATTATAGTTGAAGGTTCAAAAGTTGTAATTTCAGAAGAAAAATCCCAAAAACTACTCTTTTTTAAAGATTCAATTTTATCAGATGGGAACGAAACTTTATCTAATAAATAACAAGAGAGCATTGTATAATTTGATTC
>JAGARY010000093.1 GCA_017622055.1 Treponema sp.
AAAGACGTTTTTCACTTTCTGTAATAAACATCATCTGCTGATATTTTGCCCAGTGACCAGATTTTTCCCACAAAGTGCGAGGCATAATTGAAGGAGTATGAACTTCAAAGTAGCCACCTTTTTGTTGTTTTGCACGAATGTAATTTTGCAATGTTGTATACAAAGTCCAACCATTTGCGTGCCAGAAAACCTGTCCTGGATCTTCAGGATCAAGATGGAATAAATCCATTTCAACACCAAGTTTTCTGTGGTCGCGTTTTTCAGCTTCTGCAAGCATAGCTAAATAATCTTTTAATTCATTTGGTTTTGCAAAACAATAAGCATAAACACGAGTAAGCATTGGTCTAGAAGAATCACCACGCCAATAAGCACCAGCAACTTTTGCAATTTTAAAAGCTTGACCATTAATTTCTTTTGTAGTTGCAACATGAGGTCCACGGCACAAATCCATAAAACCATCTTGTTCATAAGTTGTAATTGTTTCGCCTTCTGGCAAATCTTTTATCAATTCAATTTTGTATGGTTCATCAGCAAATAATTTAAGAGCTTCTTCTTTAGAAACTTCTTTGCGCACAAATTCAGCACCAGTTGCCAAAATGCGACGCATTTCTTTTTCTACATCTGCAAAATTAGTTTCGGTGAATTTGGTGTCCTTTGGAAAATCAAAATCATAATAAAATCCATTATCGATAGCAGGACCGATAGCAATTTTTGTTCCTGGGAAAAGCTTTAAAACAGCTTCAGCCATAACGTGAGCACAACTGTGTCTTACAGTTTGCAATTTTTCATCAACAGCCATTTTTTCACCTCTTTAAAAAAATTTGATAAATCATTATAACGAAAATTTTACACATATTCAATCATTCAAAAAGGGCGTTCCAGCAGCAAAGCTGCTGTCGGGTGTTCCAAAGCTCGGTAGCCCTCGGCCTCCTCAGAGCAAAGCTCTTGCGGTGGCTTGCTTCGCAACTTTTCCATACCCTAACGCAAATTAAAAATTAAAATCCTATTTCCAAAATGCAAAATTTATAATAAATTATATAATATGATTAAGAAAGAAATTGAAGACAAAGAGTTAAACGAATTTTTACAAACATTAGAAGAAGACAAACTTCGCATTTTTACAATGGCAGAAGGCCGAGTTCGTGGTGCATTGTTCCATGGAACAAGATTTGTAAATCAACTTCGGGCACAACACAATCTTGGCATTTTAGAAACTTACATTTTAGGTCAAGCGTCTTTATGTGGAGCTCTAACAATTCCAATGATGAAAGATATGGAACATACAGCAATCAAATTCGAAGGAAACGGACCTGCACAAGGATATTCCGTAGAGGCAAGTTCCACAGGTTTTGTAAGAAGTTTTTTATTTAACGAACACATTCAATTAGACAAACCTCTTGAATCTTGGGATCTTAACCCATTTTTAGGGCAAGGAACAATTACATTTTCAAGAATCCACAAAGATGACAAATATCCACAAAGTTCTACAGTTGAAGTTAACAGTGGAAACATTGCCACAGATTTTGCCACATATTTTGCTCAATCAGAACAAATCAACACAGCATTTAATTCAAGCATTCAATTTGACAAACAAGGACGTGTAATTGGGGCAGGGGCAATGTATTTGCAAATTATGCCAAAAACAGGTGGAACAGCCAAAGTTGGAAGCCAAGTAGATAGTCATGCCGAAGAAACTGCAGAAGATGAAGATTTACTTCGCCGTGTAGAAAATGCATTCAAAGCATGTCCAAGTTTAGGTTTATTATACAGCGAAAAACAAGTAGATTCTGAAGATATTATTATAGGTTTGTTCAGAGAATTTTCACCTACAATTTCTTTAACAAGAGATGTAATTTTTGACTGTAAATGTAACGAAGAATATTACATAAATTATCTACGAACATTACCAAAAGAACAAATTGAAGACATAAAGAAAAATGGTCCAGATCCTTTGGAAATTATTTGTAGAAATTGTGGAAGTATTTATAAAATTCCAGTTGAAAAAATATAATTATTAAGTATATTAATAATTGACAATTAAAAAATATTCATAGATAATGTTTTTTAAGTATTTGGGGATGTACCGGTTTCGACGGAATTGGGAAGTCTTGTACTGCAAGTAGGAGTGAAGGTTCCTTAAACTGACAAAAAAATAACTGCAAAACGTGAAGAAGAATATTCTGACGAAGAACAGTTCGCAATGGCAGCCTAGTCTGCTTTGCAGGAACTCAATCGGCCCTGTTCCGCGTTGATTGATGTTCTTTTACCTTATCGGGACTTGCCAATCACTGTTTCTGGTCTTTGATTGGGACTCTTTAATCAGAATAGGTCGACGACGCTTGTTATGCTGCTACCGGCGATCAACAATCACCTCGCATAACTAAACTTGTAGATGTACCTGGTTTACTTTTTCGGACGGGGGTTCAATTCCCCCCATCTCCACTAATTACTTCTTTTTCAAAATGATAATAGAAATATCGTCGTTAATCTTTTCTTCTCCAATATAATCTTTTACATCTTGAAGAATTAAATCAACTTGATTTTGTAGGTTCTCTTCCATGTGTCTTTGGAATGAATTAAATAGGGCATTTTTACCAAAAGGAATGTTTTCTTTATTTGTGATTTCTGTAATTCCATCTGTATAGAAAATAAGTTCGTCTCCAGAGTGCATTTCTAAAGTAATAGATTCAAATTTTGCTGGCAATCCTAAAATTCCAATTACACCACATCTATTTTCACTTTTGTTATCTAAAATTTCTGCTGTATTTGTATTTTTGCTATAATAAAATGGGTAAGGGTGTCCAGCATTTACTAGTTCAAGTTCCGAATGATTTATTCTACAAAGAATACCAGTTAAATAGTTTTCAATATTTCCTTTTTCATTTAAAACTCTATCATTAATTTTTGAAACAATCTCAGAAAGTTTAAGTTCTTTTCCGTTGTAAAATTCTTGAATAATGATATTCTTTACAAGCATTGTAACAAGACCAGAAGCTAAACCGTGTCCAGAAACATCAAAAACTCCAAGTCCATCAAGTTTTTTTTGTGGATTTGTTGTATAAAAATCATAGAAGTCTCCAGAAACTCCTGCTAATGCTTCTGAAAAATATGCAACTTCCCAATTATCATCACTTTTAAAATTATGAATAAAGAAGTTTTTTTGAACATTACATATCTCAACGTTCATGAGGGTCCTCACCAGATACGAATGGAGTGGAAGCCCGCGCC